>DATFUG010000354.1:0-7451 GCA_035261025.1 Steroidobacteraceae bacterium
GAGGTGGCGGCGCTGATCAACCCGCCCGACGACGTGGTCGGCGTGCTGGCCGACCGGGACGGCGGCGTGCGCGGACTGTGGGCGAGCTTCGCTTCGGACAATGGGCGTGAGCTGGTCCAGCAGAGCCACGGCATGGCCGCGGAGCTGATTGCCGAGACGCTGGATATCGTGCGCCGCAATGTCCCACTCCACTCCCTCGAAGCTGAATTCGTCACCCAGACCCTGGCCGAGGCGCACGGACTGGGGTTGAGTGATGCCTGGATGGCGCGCATCGCGCAGAGCAATCCGGCCGAACGCCAGGTACTCAGCATCTCAAGGCTGGTGGGCGGTTCAGCCGCAGCGGCCCTGCTCCGCTCCGGCGACCTGCTGCTCGCCGTAGACAACCAGCCGGTGACGCGCTTTCGCGACGTGGAGCGTGCAGTCGCTGCGCGCGATGTCGTGCAGGTGACCGTCTGGCGCACGGACGGGGAGCACACGCTGGCCGTGAAGACTGCCACGCTCGGCGGCAACGATCTGGATCGCGTGCTGCTGTGGGCGGGGGCCACGTTGCAGGCCCCGCACCGCGCCATCAGTGCGCAACGCGGGATCGAGCCCAGCGGAGTCTACGTGGCGTACTACGCCTTCGGTTCGC
The DNA here is from genome assembly GCA_035261025.1 of Steroidobacteraceae bacterium. Classification (GTDB taxonomy): domain Bacteria; phylum Pseudomonadota; class Gammaproteobacteria; order Steroidobacterales; family Steroidobacteraceae; genus FEN-1191. The sequence goes on from DATFUG010000354.1 coordinate 632, forward strand.
CGGCCAGCCGCTACGGCCTGGTGCCCGGCCGCCGCATTATCGAAGTGGATGGCGAGCCCACGCCGGATCTGGACAGCTTTCTGAAACAGGTGACCGGGAGGGCCGACCGATCCTCGCTGCGCATCAGGACCGTGTCCATCAACGGTGCACTGGAGCTGATCACGCTGAAACTCGATCGGCACTACTGGCCCGCCTACGAGTTGCGGCGCGACGCCGGAGAGTGGCGGCGCGTGGCGCTCGAGTAGCCGCGGGCGGAAGGCATTCATGGCCAGGGCAGTCAGGGCAACTCAGATCGAGCTGGACGCGGCCGTGCAGGCGCTGCGCGACGGGGACGTGGTGGCCTTTCCGACCGAGACCGTCTACGGACTGGGTGCCAACGCGCAGCACGAATCCGCCATGCGCAAGATCTTCGAACTCAAGGGTCGTCCCATGACGCACCCGCTGATCGTGCATCTCGACAACGCGCGTTTCCTGCACCGCTGGACGCGCGAGATGCCGGACGCGGCGGCGCGGCTGGCCGATAAATTCTGGCCGGGCCCGCTGACGCTGGTGCTGCCGCGCGCGGACAACGTCTCCGAGCTGATCAGCGGCGGCCAGGACACGGTCGCGGTGCGCGTGCCATCGCACCCCATGGCGCAGCAGTTGCTTACGGCCTTTGGCGGCGGCATCGCCGCGCCATCGGCGAACCGCTACGGCCACGTCAGTCCGACACGCGCCGAGCATGTGCGCGAGGAGTTCGGCGAGGCGGTGCGCGTGGTGCTCGACGGCGGTGAGTGCCGCGTGGGCCTGGAATCCACCATCGTCGCCTGCCTGCGCGGCGAGGTGCGATTGCTCCGGCCGGGGCAGATCACCCTGTCGCAGCTGCGTCGCGAAGTCGGGGAGGTGGCGAGCGGACCGGGCGCCGATGCACCGCGGGTGCCGGGCTCGGCGCTCGCTCACTATGCGCCGGCCACACCGCTGCGCATCGTGGCCACGGGGCAGCTCGAGCGCCTGACCGCTGAGCTCTCCCGCGATGGGGTACGCATCGGCGTACTGGCGCAGCGCCCGCCGCTGGGAAGTTACCCTTCCGTCACCTGGGTGAATGCGGGCACGCGGCTGGATGCCTACGCCCAGGACCTGTACGCCCACCTGCGGACCCTGGATAAGGCCGGAACCGTCTGCCTGCTGGTGCAGGAAATTCCAGTGGACGAGCGCTGGGATGCCGTGCGTGACCGGCTGACGCGTGCGGCGGCGGCGAGCAATCCGGGCGCGGCTGGGGCCAGCGAAGGTGCGCCACCGACCGATCTCGGCGACGCGCCGTGAGGCGCAGGTTCATCGATCCATTCGAACCGCGACAGATTCGCCGGCTGGTCGCCGAATTTGGCTCGCCGCTCCTGATCGTGGATTGCGCCCGCGTGCGGGCGCAATACCGGCGGCTCAAACGGGCACTGCCGGGCGTCGACCTGCACTACGCGCTCAAGCCGCTGCCGCACGCGGCGGTGGTGCAAGCGGTCGTCGCGGAGGGCGGCGGCCTGGATCTGGCGACCAGCGGCGAAGTGCAGCTGGTCGCGCGCCTCGGCGTCAATGCCGCGCGCTGCATTCATACCCATCCCATCAAGCGCGCCGGTGATATCCGCAATGCGCTCGAATACGGCATCCGCACCTTCGTCGCCGACAATCCCGACGAGGTGCGCAAGTTTCGCGCCTACGCCGGCCGCGCCGCCCTGCTGCTGCGGGTGTCGTTCCGCAGCCCCGGTGCGGTGTGCGATCTGTCGCGCAAGTTTGGCTGTGATATCGAAGACGCCCTGCCGCTCGGGCGGCTCGCGGCCCGGCTCGGTATCGGGCTTCGCGGTTTCTCTTTTCACGTGGGCTCGCAGGCCACCGACGCGCTCAAGCATGTCGAGGCGATCGAAGCCTGTGCCAGACTGCTCTCTGGCGCGCGGCGCGAGCGGCTGGGCGAGTGCGACACGCTGGACATCGGCGGCGGCTTTCCGATCGATTATGGCGAGCGCGTGGCGGACATCGGCCGCTTCTGCGCGCCCCTGCGGCGGGCACTGAGCAAGTTGCCGAAGTCGGTGCGTGTGATCGCCGAGCCCGGCCGCTACATTGTCGGCCCGGCCGCCATCGGCGTGGCTTCCGTCATGGGGCGGGCGCGCCGCGAGGGTCACTGGTGGTATTACCTGGATGACGGCCTCTACGGTTCCTACAGCGGCCAACTCTACGATCACGCGCGCTATCCGGTGAGCGCGCTGCGCGAAGGCCCACCGCTCCCCTCGGTGCTCGCCGGACCGACCTGCGACAGCATCGATGTGATCGCGGAGAACCTGATGCTGCCGGAACTGCGCTCCGGCGACCTCATCGTCGGCCGCGCCATGGGTGCCTATACCTGGGCCAGCGCCTCGGAATTCAATTTTTTCCCGAAGGCCACTGTCGTGGCCGTCAATCGCAAGGCCGGCGATGAGGGCGGGGTGTAGCGATCCGCCTCACTTGAACAGGCGCATCCCCAGGTCATAGGCCGCGTTGATCTGCTTTGATTTGGCTTCGGCGACCGCGCGGATCTCCGTACCCATCTGAGCCACCTTGTCCGGATGATACTGGCTGATCAGCTTCTTGTAGGCCGCCGTGATCTCCTCCCGGGTGGCCGCCTCCCGTACGCCGAGGATGCGATACCAGTTGGACAGCGTCGCGGCCCGATCAGTGTCGAGCCCGCTCGGCGCTGGAGGGCCTGGTGGGGTGTCCGTCTTTTTCCGGCCCATCAGGGCGCTGACCGCTAGGTAACCGATCACCAGTCCCAGGAAGGACACCGTCAGTTCGGACAAGCTCATGCCAGGATCGCCGGCAACTGGTGGAGAAAGGCCTGCAGTTCCTGCTGGCGGGCGGTGCCGCTTTCCTCGCCGGCAAGCTCGTCGCGCACGCGTAGGTCCAGGAGTTGCAGGAGCGAGCCGCGGGTATTCGCATCGAGAGTCGCCCGCGCAAAATGCAACGGGTTGCCGCGAATCGATCGGCGCAGTGAGAGTTTGCGCACGAGGTTTGCGGCGAAGGGTGCGCAGGCGAGCACGTCGAGCGCCAGCAGCCCGTACTCTTTCCTGCTCAGCCCCAGCGTTTCGCGCCGCCGGTAGATGACGACGAGCGCCACCAGCACCAGTGCATAGAACAGCGCGATGACGCCCAGCAGTAGGCCACTCGAGCCCAGGGTCCACGAGACGCCGGGCAGCAGGGCCATCAGGATCACGATCTGCGCGATCACCAGCACGCGAATGAGGCGCAGCGAGCACCTGAAGGCCTCGATCGCTTGCGCGGAATCCTGCGGCGATCTGCGGTCGGACGTGGACCAGGCCACCCGGAACAGCAGGGCCTGCGGTGTCAGGGGGTTGGGCAGGTACAGGCGCTTGCCCGCCACCCGGACGTCCGAGCCTCCGCGGATTGACCAGCGCGCGCCACGGCGAATCAACAGCAGCTCATTGCCATGGAGCAGCAGTGCCGAGTCGTACAGGTAGAAGGCGATGGCACCGAAGGGGAGCAGGATGTCAAAACTCGGCATCAGGCCTTTTTCTTGAAGAGGGACCGGAGCCACGCTCCGGCGGCGACGGCCGCGGCCGCGATCAGTTTCCAGGCCGCGGCAAAAAAACCAGCCAGGATGGCCCAGAAACCCTTCTTGGTCGCGACCGCCGCGGCACCGCCCAGGATCAGGGCCGCAAGTCCGTACTCGGCCACCTTGTCACCCTGCCGCCAGTCGGCATAGGTCTCACCGGCATTGAAACTGTAGCCGCCCAGCACCGAGTTAAGATCGGCTTCGTCCGCCGTCAGGTCATCCAGGTTGCCCGCCAGCACGACGGTCGTGTGGCCGCGGCGGCCCAGTATTTTCGTCAGGTAATTGGCGTTGCGGCGATCGCCGGTCTGCAGCAGGATGGCCCATTCCAGCCGGCGGGTGCCACGGTTGTAGCTCGGCGGCGCTGCCCAGTCGATGAGGTGCATCACCTTCCAGCCGCGCGCCTGGCGTGCTGCATTGGAATCCTCGACGCCCTGCTGGAGTGATTTCAGCAGCGCCGGCGCGTCGATTTTTTCGTCGTCCTTGACGTAGCCCCCGTCATTGAAGGAAAGATAGGCCGACCAGTGCAGATCACGCGGCGCCACCATCACTTCCTGATGGTCGGGAATGTTTTCGTTGAGCTCGTTGAATTTGTCGGTGTTGGCCGGATCCAGGAACACATACCCCTCGGGAATCACCAGGGTTGAATTACCGGGGACCGGGGCATGGGCCGGGCCCTTGATCCAGTTCAGCGCCTTGAGCCCGGCCTCATAGCGCTGCTGTTCCGGGCTCGGGGTGTCTTCCGCGGTGGCCGTGGCGCCCTGCAACGCGAGCAGCAGTGCCAGGAACACAAGGGATCGATTCATGGGTCGGCTCCCCCACGGTGATCCGTGGTGAAGCCCTAGGATACATTGTCGCAACCCGTCAATGGCGCTCGCGGCCGGCCTGCTGGCGCGCCCGCCACCATCCGGGCGTCAGCAACTCGGCGTGGCGCGCGAGAAAGACTTCGCGCAGGGCCGGCGACAGGGCCAGGAACGGGAGCCATTGTTCCGGGAACACGTCGCTGGGGCCGACATAGAACCAGGGCTCGGCGGCGGTCTCTTCCTCCTCGCTCCGGGGGCCGGGCAGCTCGCGGAATTCGCACTCGCCGAGCAGCGAGACTTCATCGTAGTCATAGAAGATCACGCGGCCGTGGCGCGTCACCCCGAAGTTCTTCAGCAGCAGGTCGCCGGGGAAGATGCTGGTCGCCGCCAGTTCGCGCAGCGCATTGCCGTAATCGACGATAGCCGCCTCGGCCGCCGCCGGCTCGGCTTCTCGCAGGAACAAGTTCAGCGGCCGGAGCCGGCGCTCGATATAGCAGTGCTCGACGATCAGCTCATCGCCGTCGAGCCGGCAAGTGCAGCTGGCCTCATTCAGCAGTTCCTCGACCAGTGCGGGCATGAAGCGCGCGCGCGGCAGCTTCAGGCGCTTGAATTCCTGGGCATCGACCAGGCGTCCGGCCCGGTCGTGGCGAAACACGAAGCGATAGTGCTCCATCACCTCTTCGCGCGTTGCATGCTTCGGGGCGCCGAAGTGATCGCGGATCACCTTGAACACCAGGTCGTGGGAGGGCAGGGTGAACACGATCATCACCAGCCCGCGCTCTCCCGGCGCGTGCACGAAGGCGTCGATGGAACTGTCCAGATGCCGGCGCAGCGCAAAATAGCGTTCCGTCTTGCCCTGCTTGGCGCGGCCCAGCACTGTGTACAGTTCGTCCACCGGCTTGCGCGGCATGAAGGTGCGCAGCAGCGTGACCGCGGCGCCCACCACCGGCAAATCGACGTGGAAGTAGGAATTGGCATAGCCGAACAGAGCGCTGATCTCATTGCGCGACAGCAGCACCGAACTGACATGCACGCCGTCGGCCGCACGCTGAAAGGCGATGACAAGCGGGGTGACGGCGCAGTCGCCGACCAGCCGGCCCACGAGGAAGGCCTCGCCCGCCCGGTAGAAGAGGGGTTCGATCAGCTCGATGGATTCGGGCGCGGCGCTCGGCGGACGCGAGTCGAAATGCCGGCCCAGCTCCGTGCTCACGCGGCGGACGGCGGCCGCGGGCGCGGCCAGCGCGGCGGCAAAGGGCAGGTCGCCCAGCACGTCGGTGAGTGCAGCCTGCAGCGAGTCGCCCGCCGGGTAGACGCGGATCGGCACCCGGCCGGCAGCGCGCCCCATGTGCGTGGCGCAGAATTCCACGACCGGGTTGACGCCCACCGTGCCAAACAGGTCGCGGGTTACGGAGTTGAAGAACGTGCGGTAGAAATCGCTGTCGGGCAGGCGCTCGATCAGGGTGGCGTAGGCGGCGATGCCGGCCTCCCAGAAGCCGGTGTCGCCGGCGCCACCCAGGGCGCGCAGCGTCTCGCTGACGCGCTGTTCGTACAGCTCGATGCGCGCCACGGCGTCGAGTTCACGGGCCGCGCCATCGCCACTGAGGAAATGCCCGGCGGCACGGCGGGTGATGCGGCCGAACTCCTCGTTGTAGGAGCGAAATTCCGCCGTGATCAACGCCGCCGCGGCCTGCGGCGTCCATGCCGCGGCGAGGGGAGTTGGCGCGGCCAAGGCCGCGCGCCCGAGCGGTGCGGTCGCGAGTGCGCTCATCAGGCCACCGCGCGTGCGGGCACTCCGGGCGGCGGCGCCGTGAACTGCTCGCGCTCGGTGCTGCCGGCCAGGGCGCCCGTGGAGCATTGCCCGGCGGTGATCGCGTTCTGCACGGCATCGAAGTAGCCGGTGCCGACGAAGGCCTGGTGTTTGGCGGCCCGATAGCCGGCGTGCTCCTGCGCAAATTCACGCTGCTGGAGCTGGGAATAGCCGTACATGCCTTCATCGCGATAGGCGGCGGCCAGCTCGAACATCGACAGATTGAGGGCGTGCCAGCCCGCCAGCGTGATGAACTGAAAGCGGTAGCCCATGGCCGCCAGCTCTTCGCGCCAGCCGCGCATCGTCGCCTCATCCACGTGCGCCTGCCAGTTGAAGGAGGGCGAACAGTTGTAGGCCAGGAGCCGGTCCGGGTAGCGCTCGTGCAGGGCTTCGGCGAAGCGCCTGGCCTGCACCAGGTCGGGCCTGGAGGTCTCGCACCAGACCAGATCGGCGTAAGGCGCGTAGGACAGGCCGCGATCGATGGCCTGCTCGATCCCGGCGCGAACCTGGAAAAAGCCCTCGCTGGAGCGCTCGCCGGTCAGGAAGCGCCGATCGCGCTCGTCGTGGTCCGAGAGCAGCAGGGTGGCCGCATCGGCGTCGGTGCGCGCAATGATCAGGGTGGGGATGGCCGCGACATCCGCG
>DATFUG010000355.1:0-16743 GCA_035261025.1 Steroidobacteraceae bacterium
GTCTTGCGTGCCTCCGGCGGAGGCATGCGTTGCTCAGGATCCTTCGCCTCGATGCGCTTGACCAATGGGCTGCTGTCGGGCTTGCCTGGAATGATGGCCGGACCGAATTTCTCATGCGGCGCGTAGGCGAATTCAGGGTGATCGAGGCGCAGTCCCGCCTTGCGCGAGCTGGAACTCGGGCCATGGCAGCCGTAGCAGTACTCCGACAGGATCGGCTGAACCGTCTCGTTGAAGGAGAGCCGGGGCGAGGGCCCGCGCGTGCAGCCGCCGAGCAGCAGCGCCACCACGCTCAGCGCCGGGAACAGCAGCGTTCCGGCGGCGCGTCCGACCCCAGGATTCATCCGTCCACCCTACCACCATCCCGGGCTCGCACAAAAAAACAGGGCGCCACATGGCGCCCTGCCGGAACTCTGGGGAATTCCTCGCTTACTGCTTTGGCGCTGTACTGTCGGCAGTCTTGGTCTTGTGGTGGCTGTGATGCTTCTTGTGCATCGTCGGCTTCGCGGTCGAGGCATCAGCGGCGGGCGCGCTCGCTGCAGGCGGTGGCGTGGCCGCTGGCGCATCGGCCGCGGCGACGATCATCGGGGCTGCATACAGAGCGGCCAGGGCGGCCGCGACAATTGCGATCTGGGACTTCATGCTGACTCCTGATTTCATGGCTACCCCGAACTCTCCGGGGCAAAGGCAGTATTGCCGCAATGGCGGCCGCAGTTCGTGAAATGCGCTTAATGCAGCGGCGCGCTCAGGACTTGGTCGCCGCCGGCGCACCCGTCACCGCCGCCGGAAACTTCTCGAAGATCGCGGCGACCACGGCCTTGATGCGCTGCTCGGCGTCGGCTCCTGTCAGGCGCGTCACGTCTTCATCGACGTAGGCATGCCACAGGGCCTCATGCGAATGCGTGTCAAACAAGTCTACGGTGACGCGACCCTCGCGGTAATCGTAGGGCGCACTCCAGGCGAGCGAACCGCCCATGCCGTGACGGCCCCAGCCACCCCACCCCAGGCCCCAGCTCACACGCGGCTCGGCCGGATCCGGGGCCAGGCGCGAACCGATCGCGTAGCCCACGGTGCAGTCGCCGGCCGTTCCGCTGGCGGCCACCTGCAGCCCGCGAGCACTCAGGCTCGCCGCGATGGCCTCACGCAGGCGCTTTTCATTCAACGGGTTACCAAAAGCCGCCGTCGAATCGGGACGACCCATCCCAATGTCGGCAAAGGAAAAACTGTGACAGGCGGCCACTGAGGCCCGCGGGTCAGAGTCGGTCCTGGCGTGCAGTGCACAACCGGCCAACCCCACCAGGCTGCCAGTCGCGAGTATTAAGAAGGCGGTCTTGAGCGTAGTCATAGAACTCTCCCAAGCAATCGTGCCTACGGCACGAATCCGAGCCCCACCCCTAGTATAAGAGCCTGCGCGGAGACGGAAAGTTCTACGTAATTTCGAACGGCTTTCAGGCGCTCATGCGGACGATGAACGCGAGCGCGCTCACCACGACGATCGAGCCGATGACCACGAAGCGCATGAACGTGTCTTTGGTTTCCATAGGCCAGAGCATGCCGTGCCAGGCCACGCTGATTCTTTGAAGGTGCTCACGTTAATGGTGATCGCCGCACCGCTCCCTGCCCCGGCCCCGGGCTTATGCAATGACCGGCCCGGATTATGCCCGTGGTTTTTCGGTATACAGCACCAGTGCGACGCCAGCGAGGATGAGAACCATGGCGACCACCACGGTCGCCGTGACGCGCTCTCCCAGAAACACCGCACCGAGCAGCAGCGCCACCAGCGGATTGACGAACGCGTAGGTGGTCGCCTGATGCGGCGAAACCTGCGTCAACAGCCACACGAAACAGCTCAGCGCGACGATGCTGCCGAACACCGTCAGGTAGACCAGCGCCAGCCATGATTCAAGTGACACCTGCGCGGGATGAAGGGCCCTCCAGTCCCCGCTGACCAGTCCCAGTAGCGCCAGCACGGTGCCGCCCGCGATCAGCTGGACGCAGGTCGCGGCCCCGACGCGCGCCGCCGGCACTGCGCCGCTCGCCACCAGTGTGCCGGTACTCCAGAACAACATGGCACAGAGCAGGGCGATCACGTAGGGAGGGCTCACATGGCCCGACAGCGTAGGCAGATGGGCAACGATGAGCGCCACCCCGCTCAGGCCGACCAGGGCGCCGAGCAGCGCACGCGGCTCCGGTGCGCGGCGCGCGAAGAATATCCAGTTGAGCAGCAGCACCAGCAGCGGTACGGAGGAGATGAGCAACGCGGTGATGCCGGAGGGCACGCGCTGCTGCGACCAGACCGTCAGACCACTGCCACCCCCCGTCAACAGCATGCCGGCGGCAATCAGGCGCGGCAGCGGCAGATCCGCGAACGGCCGGGACGTGCGCCAGCGCAGCCACAGGTAGATCAGCGAGCCGCCGACGAGCGTGCGCAGCGAGGCGCTGGCAAAGGGCGGCATCGTGCGCAGCACCACGGCAATGGCGAGGTAGGTGGTACCCCAGATGAGGTAGATCGCCCCAAAGGCCAGCAGGACGGCAGTCCTGTTCGCAGTTGCGGTACGCGGCATCGCCTGCTTAGCGTTGGTGGTTCTGCATGGTGGCGAGGTACGCCGCCGCCCTGGCGTCCGTGCCCGTCGCTTCCGCCGGCAGCGACTCGCAGAATTGCACCCACGGCAGGCGGCTCTCGATGCCGTAGTGGCGCACGATCGGCACACGGCCCGGGTCGTCGAGCGACCCCATCGTCACGTAGATGCGCGCTTCGGGCTGCTCGTAGGCGAAGCTCAACGGCGTGCCGCATTGCGCGCAGTAGCCCCGCTGCGCCAGGTTTGAGCTCGAGAAAAAGGCCGGTGCCCCGCGCGTCCAGGCGAACTCGGCGCGTGGCGCGCCGGCCAGCGCCGCGAACAGGCCGCCGGTGGCCCGCTGGCACATGCGGCAATGGCAGGCATGCGCATTCTGCGGCGTGACGTACAGGGCATAACGCACGGCGCCGCACTGGCAACCGCCAGTCGCTTCCGCAATGCGCTCTGAACCCTTCATGATCTCCTGGCCATTCATTTACCAGTTCAGGCAATGTCCTACACTGGTGGCGCCACGAAGGGCTATCCGGCCGAACGGCCGACGATTACGGAGTGCCATGAGACATCGCTGCTGTGCTGTGACCGGCATGCTGTGCGCGGGGCTGCTGGTCGCGCTGCCCGGAACGGCCGGCGGCGGCCTGCTCGGTCTCGATCACGTGGTCCCACTGGATGATCATGGCATCTGGGCGCGGAAAAATCAGCTGCTTCTCATCGACTCAATGCTCGCGGGCGAACTGGCCGTCGCGGTCTGGGACGGTGGTGATTCCCGCCTGGGCCGCACGCTGTGGAAATCCATCGACGCCACGCTCGCCGGCGGCCTGGCTGCGGAGGGGCTGAAGCGGGTCTTTGCGCGCGCGCGGCCGAGCCAGAGCAGCAATCCCGATCAGTGGTTTCAGGGCAGTGGGCACGACAGCTTCCCGAGTGGCGAAGTGACGGTCACCAGCGCCATCGTCACTCCGCTGGTGCTCGAGTATCGTCACGATCATCCCGCCATCTACGCCCTTGAACTCCTGCCGCTGTACGACGCCGTGGCCCGCGTCAAGGTGCACGGCCACTGGCAATCGGATGTAGTGGCGGGCTTCGCGCTCGGGACTGCCGCAGGGTATTTCATGCAGCGGCGTGAACGCATACCGCTGGTGCTGAGCGTCATGCCCAATTACATCTACGTCGGATTGCGAGCCCAATTCCACTAGGCGGGGCACGCCGCCATCAGCGTGCGCGCCGCCATTTCCATCCCGGCCCGGTCCTCTTCGTTGAAGCGGCCCGGCAGCGGGCTGTCGAGATCGAAGACACCGACAAGATTAACGCCCCTCATCAACGGCACGACCAGCTCGGAGCGCGATTCCGGGTCGCAAACGATGTGGTCCGGAAATTCGTGTACGTCGGCGACCATAACGCTGGCGCGTTGCTGGGCGGCCGTGCCGCAGACTCCGCGGCCCATGGCGATGCGCACGCAGGCAGGGCGGCCCTGGAAGGGTCCGAGCACCAGTTCCTCACCGTGCAGGAAATAGCAGCCGGCCCAGTTCAAATCGGGCAGCGAGTGGTACACCAGTGCGGCAAAGTTCGCGGCGTTGGCGATGAAATCCGGCTCGCCGGCGAACAGGCCGCCAAGTGCGCGTTGCAGGTCGGCGTACTGTTCGGCGCGCGTCGCGGCGCCAGGGCCGCCGGAGCCTTGCCATGTCATGCCGATTGCCTCCGGACTTCCGCTCAGGGGGCGCAATTATGTCATTACTTCAATGACCGCCCTGCACGAACAGTCCGGCATCGCCCAGAGCCGCGGCCAGGCGCTCCTCGATCTGAGTTGCCTCCGGCCGCGATATGCCCTGCAGGTGCAGCACCGGCCCGGTGAGCAACTCGAGGCCCCGGCGCAGTACGCTGCCTGCCGCACGAATCCCGGCCTTGTGCTGATCGAACCGATCGGCGGGCGGATAGCGGGTCATGCCGACGTAGATCCCAAAGGGTTCCGGGCGGCTGTCGCTGTAGTCGAGCAGCACCAGGTAGAGGTTGGCCGCACCCCGGCGCTGCGCGGAAAACCGCCCGGCCACTTCATAGGCCGTTGGCAACCACTCGATGTGGCGCATCGGCAGCCAATCGGGAATCGATTCGGCCGACCCCTGCCACAGCCGCTCCAGCGCCGGCTCGATATTGCCCGCGAGCTCCCCGCGCATCCACAGTTCATGGATGCAATGGGCACCAGTGAGGCCGTCACAGTTGTTGCAGGCCAGAGCCAGTCGAGCCCGTATTTCGGCGCCCTCCACGAGACGCATCGGCCGCGCGGCCGGAGAGACCTCATTCAATCGTGAAACACTGTTCAGCCGCGATCGGTTCACGCGGGATAGAATACGCGGCAGACCCGGCACCGTCCCCTGCCCCGATTTCACCATGGAGAAGTCAATGACCCGTATTCTGCCCCTGCTGTTGCTGTGCGCCCTGCCCGCCGGCGCCTACGCTGCGGCCACCGCTGCGCCCGCTGCTGCGCCGGCTTCCGCACCTGCCGCTGCGCCCGCCGCCCATGCCGCTGCGCCTGCCGCCTCACACGCCGCCGCGCCCACCGCTGCGACTCCGGCTGCGGCCAAATCCGAGGAGGACAAGCTGATCTTTGCCGTCGGCCAGCTCCTCAGCCGCAGCGTCGCCGCGTTCGACTTCAATGACCATGAGAAGCAGGTGGTGCAGGCCGGTCTGGCCAGCGGGCTGCGGGACCCGAAGGCGGCGGCCAGTGCCGATCCGTACCTGCCCAAGATCCAGGCGCTGCTGCAGGAGCGCTCCGGCAAGGTCATGGCGAAAACAAAGGCGGCTGGCAAGGCTTATCGCGACAAGGTTACGAGCGCCAAGAACACAACCACGACCGCCAGCGGCATTGTCATGACGACTCTCAAGGCCGGTACTGGTGCCTCGCCGAAAGCCGACGACGAAGTGAAGGTGGATTACGAGGGCTCGCTTACCGATGGCACGGTATTCGACAGCTCGATCAAGCGTGGGCAACCGGCGACCTTCAAGCTCACTGAAGTCGTGCCCTGCTGGACCGAAGCAGTACAGCTGATGAAGGTGGGCGGCAATAGCCGCGTCGTATGTCCGTCGGATCTGGCCTATGGTGACCGCGGCAGGCCGCCGACGATTCCCGGCGGGGCAACCCTGGTATTCGAAGTGCACCTGCTCGATATCATGAAGGCTCCGCCGGCTCCGGCGATGCCGGCCGCACCGGCAGCACCGCCCGCTCCGGCCGCTCCGGCGGCTTCCGCAGCGCCAGCGGCTCCAGCCGCTCCTCCGGCCCCGGCGGGCACACCCTGAAGGCATGAAATATCTGCACACCATGGTGCGGGTCAGCGACCTGGCGGCCGCCCGGCGATTTTACTGCGACGCCCTGGGCCTGAAGGAACTGCACCACACCGACTACGAGAAGGGGCGCTTTACGCTGGTGTTTCTGTGCGCACCGGGCGATGAAACTGCGCAGGTGGAGCTGACCTACAACTGGGACCCGGAGGTCTACGCGGGTGGTCGTAATTTCGGCCATCTCGCCTACGAAGTGGACGATATTTACGCGGTTTGCCAGCGCCTGCAGGACCACGGCGTGACCATTAACCGGCCGCCGCGCGACGGGCACATGGCCTTTGTGCGCTCACCGGACCAGATCTCAATCGAAATCCTGCAGCGTGGTCCCTCCCTGCCGCCGCGGGCGCCCTGGGACTCGATGCCCAGCGTGGGTAACTGGTGATGAGCGTCCGCGTCATTCTGACGGCCGCCGAAGCGCGCGTGATCGGCTGCCTGATCGAGAAGCAGATCACCACGCCGGATCAATACCCGCTGTCCATCAATGCGCTGACCAACGCCTGCAACCAGAAAAGTAACCGCGATCCCGTGCTGGCGCTCGCCGAGACCGAGGTGCAGCAGCTGGTCGACCTCCTGGTGCGCAAGCACGTGGTCATGGAACGGAGCGGCTTTGGCAGCCGTGTGCCCAAGTACCAGCACTGCTATTGCAATACCGAGTTCTCGCCGCTCAAGTTCACGCCGCAGGAACTGGCCATCGTCTGTGAGCTGCTGCTGCGCGGGGCGCAGACGCCCGGCGAATTGCGCAGTCGCGCGGCGCGCATGGCACCCTTCGCCGACAGTGCCGAGGTCGAGCGCGCCCTCGAAGCGCTCGCCGGGCGTGCCGACGCGCCGGTGGTGCGGCGCCTGCCGCGCCAGCCGGGCCGGCGCGAAGCGCGCTACGTGCAACTGTTGACCGGCGAACCGTCCGCGGAGCTGACTGCGGAACCCGCGGCGCCGGCGATCGCGGCGCCTACGCTGCCGGCGGATTCCGTCGACCTCCTGCGGCTCGAGCGGCTCGAGGAGGAAGTGCGGAAGCTGCGCGCCGAACTCGACGAGCTTCGCGGCCGCTGATACCCATGGCCGGCCCTGCAACACCCTCCTGGCACGCGGTCGGAATTGTGCCCTGTGGCAATGCCTGCGAGGCCGCCCTGGCGTTGCGTGGCCGGCGTTTCCTGCCTGCCAACATCAAGCGGCTGCCGCTCGCGGAGTGCACCCGGCAGGATCAATGCAGCTGTAAATTCCACCACTACAGCGATCGCCGCGGCCCGCCGCGGCGCGCCCAGGGCGCCGGGTCCAGTGGCTCCGCCAAGCCACCGGCCACGGAACGGCGCCGCCCCGGCGAGCGGCGCGAACGCCGCAAATAGCGGTGCCGGTCGGCCTAGTGCGCCGGCAGGCTCAGGCCGTAGTATTCCAGCAATGGCGCCACGTCCGGATCCTTGCCGTAGAACGCCTTGAATAGCTCGCTCGGCTCCTGCGTGCGGCCACGCGAGAGGATCTTGGCACGCAGCACGGCCCCGTTCTCGCGCGTCAGGCCGCCGTGGCGATGCATCCATTCGCCCGTATCGCGGGCCAGCACTTCGCTCCAGGTGTAGGCGTAGTAGCCCGCCGAGTAATCATCGCCAAACACGTGGCGGAAATAATTCGCGTGATAGCGCGGCGGTACGGTGCGCAGTGCCAGACCCGACTTGCGCAGCGCCGCCTGCTCGAAAGCGGGGAGGTCCTTGGCGGCCGGCGCCTGGGCTGCGCTCACCTCGTGCAGTGCCAGGTCGATCACCGCTGCGGCGAGCCGCTCCGTATAGCCATAGCCCTGATTGAAGTTCTGCGCGGCGATCATCTTTTGCAGCAGGTCCGCCGGCATGGGCTCGCCCGTCTGGTAGTGGCGCGCGTAGTGCGCGAGGACCGTGGGCTCGCGCGCCCACATCTCGTTGTACTGCGAAGGGTACTCGACAAAATCGCGCGGGGTTCGCGTGCCCGACAGGCTCTGGTACTTGACGTCCGAAAGCATGCCGTGCATGGCATGGCCGAATTCGTGGAACAGACTGGTCACGTCGACGAAACTGAGCAGCACCGGTTCCCCGGCGGGGGGCTTCGGAATATTGAGATTATTGACGATGACCGGCTGCTGGCCGAAGAGCTGGGATTGGTCGACGTAGTTGTCCATCCACGCGCCGCCCTGCTTGTTGTCGCGCGCAAAAAAATCGGCAATATAGAGGCCGAGCGGCTTCTCACCCGCGTCGAAGACTTCGAACACGCGGATATCCGGGCCGTACACCGGCAGGTCGGTGCGTTCGCGAAAGCTCAAGCCGTATAGTTCATGCGCGGCATAGAACACGCCGTCCTGCAGCACCCGATCCAGTTCGAAGTAAGGCCGGATCTGGGCTTCGTCAAAATCGTAGTGCGCCTTGCGCACCTGCCCGGAATAAAAATCCCAGTCCCAGGGCTGCAGCAGCGCGCCGGCGTGCCCGCCCGGCGCCTGGCTGTCGATGAGCTTCTGAATCGTGGCCGCCTCGCGCTCCGCACCTGCGCGTGCCGCCGGGGCGAGCTGTCGCATCATCGCGTCCGCACGGGCCGGAGTGCCGGCCGTTTCATCGTCGAGGACGCTGGCGGCATGGTTGGGATAGCCCAGGAGCCGCGCCCGTTCGGCGCGCAGTTTAACCAGTCGTGCCACGATTGCCGTGGTGTCATCCTTCCCCCCGACGCCGCGGTTGACGGCAGCGCGGTACAGACGCTCGCGCAGCGCCCGATTGCGCAGCTCCGCGAGCATGGGCTGCGTCGTGGTATTGACCAGCACCAGCAGCCATTTGCCCTTGAGGCCGCGTGCACTCGCCGCGTCCGCCGCGGCGCTGATTTCCGCCGCCGTCAGGCCCTCAAGATCAGCAGCCTGGTCGACAGTCACGCCTCCGTCGGCGCTCGCCTGCAGCAACCGCTGGCGAAACTGCGCCATCAGTGTCGAGATCTCGGCGTTGTAGGCGCGGAGCCGTACCTTTGCAGGCTCCGGCAACTTCGCTCCGGCGAGCACCATTTCCTTGTGCTGGCGCAACAGCAGCTGGAAGGACTCGGCATCGAGAAGGAGGTGCGCACGGTCCTGATACAGCGTGTCCAGACGCGCAAACAGTCCGGGATTGAGTTGGATGGCATCGTGGTGCGCGGCCAGGAGCGGGGCCAGCTCGGTCTCGAGCTTCCGCATCGCGTCGTCGCCATTCGAGGCGTTGAGATTGACGAAAGCCTTGGTGACGCGATCGAGCAGGCGGCCGGAACGCTCCAGTGCCAGCACCGTATTTTCAAAGGTGGGCGGATCCGGATTGGCCACGATCGCCGCCACTTCGGCGAGCTGCCCGGCCATTCCGGCCTGATACGCCGGCATGAAATCACCGTCCCGGATGCGATCAAAGGGCGGCAAACCGTAAGGCAGGGTGCTCGCAGCGGCGAAGGGGTTGCCGGCAGACAAGGTCGGCGGCGTTTCGGCGTTCACCGCGAACACTGCGGGTCCCAGGGTCGTGAGTAACACCATAGTAAATGCGGTCACCGACGTTCGCATGCGTTGCTCCAGGCTTTGTCGATGCGCTAGTGTACTCGCGTCGGTCAGGCACATCCTCCCGGGTGAAATTTTTGTCCAGCTCCGCCCTGCTTCCCGCTCGCGCGCTGCCCGCCGTCGCGCTCGCGCTGCTGCTCGCCAGCAGTTGCGCGAGCGCGCGTGAGTTCGGCGATCTCGGCGCCGCGGCCCGGGCCATCCTGGGCGCGGACCAGGGTGTCTACGTCGAAGCCGCCGACGGCGAGATCCTGCTCGCGCAGGCTGCGCGCCGGCCCGTGCACCCGGCCTCCGTGTCGAAGGTGCCCACCACGCTCGCCCTGTTGCACCGGCTCGGTCCCGACTACCGCTTCATTACGACCTTTTCCGGTGATGGCGCCCTGCACGACGGGCTCCTCGAGGGCGACCTGAGCGTCGATGGGGGTGGCGATCCCTTCTTTGTAGATGAGAACGCGTTGCTGGTCGCCGCGCGTCTCAACGAACTCGGCGTGCACCGCATCGCCGGCACGCTGCGCGTGCATGGCACCCTGATCTTCAACTGGCAGACCGAGGCCGCCGAGGCGCGCCTGCGTGCGGTGCTGTCCGGCCGGGCACCGCCTTCCGCCTGGGAAACGGTGCGCCCGCTCACGAGTGTTTCTCCCGAAGCGTCATCGACGGCGCCAGCCGCCGCCCTGGTGTTTGAAGTGGGGAGCGCCGCGGCTCGGCCCGCTGCGCCGCAGGCCGGTGCGGTGCGCCCGCTCATCGCTCATCGCTCGCAACCCCTGCTGTCGCTGGTCAAGGCCCTGAATGATTATTCCAACAATGTGTTCAAGCCGCTCGCGGACGCGGCCGGAGGGGCCGCGACGGTGCAGGAGCTGGCCCGTAGCCTGCTGCCCGCGACCATGCGTGCCGAGATCACGCTCGGGGACGGCGCCGGGACCGATCCGCGCAATCGGCTCAGCCCACGCGCCGCCGTCAAGATCCTGCGGGCGCTCGAGCAGGAGTTGCGACTCACCGATCACAGCCTGGTGGATGTGTTGCCGGTCTCCGGTTTCGACCCGGGCACGCTGCAGGACCGTCTGAATGGTGCCGGCGAAACCGGCTGCGTGGTGGGCAAGACCGGCACCTTCGGGGAGTACGGCGCCAGCGCGCTGATCGGCGCCCTGCGCAGCCGCGACCACGGTACGGTCTACTTCGCGATATTGAATCACGGCGTACCCGTTCCCGAAGCCCGGCGCCGCCAGGATCAGCTCGTGCGCGTGCTGTTCGAGCGGCTGCATGTGCAGCCCTGGACCTACCAGCGCGACACGCGAGCGGCGGTGGCGCTCGCCGAGGCCATTCCGGTCGGCAATGAGACGCCCTGAATTGCGCTGCCACGGGCAATTGCGTAGCGTTGCGCGCTGTGCCGACTCCTGAACCCGCAACCTCCGAGCCGCGCGACCTGGCGCCGGGCGCGATCGCTCTGGCGCCGCATCCGGCATTCGGTCCCGGTCCGCTGCGCTCGCTCCATGCCCACACGGCATTCGAGCCCGGCGGCCGCCTCACGGTCGAGTTCGACCTGCGCGGCGACCTGGCGCGATTGCAACTCGCACCCGCGTCGGCGGCGACGCGACGCCGATCAGATCTGTGGCGCCACACCTGCCTCGAGCTCTTCGCCGGACGAAACTCGGACCAGGGCTACCTGGAATTCAACTTCGCGCCCAGCGGCGACTGGGCGGCCTGGGCCTTCAGCGATTACCGGAGCGGTGCTCGGGAACTCGAAGCGGCGCACGTCGGCATCAGCACCCGCAGCGTGGATGCCGGCCACTGGCGCCTGCGCGCACAGGCCGAGTTCACCGCAGCCCACGACTCAGCGGACACGGCCGAAACCTCCGTGACCTGGTGGCTGAATCTGGCGGCCGTGATCGAGGCGGTGGATGGGAGCCTGACATACTGGGCCGCGCATCATGCGGGCGCGCGCCCGGACTTTCACGATCGCGCCAGCTTTTGCGTGCCGCTGCGGATGGACCGCGCCGCCACGCCGCCGCGAGCCGCAGGGCCATGAAATTCGGCATCGATCGCCTGATCGACGAGCCGGCTTTGCGCCGCCCGCTTACCGGTCGCCGGCTCGCCCTGCTCGCGCATCCGGCTTCGGTGACCGCCGGGCTGGTTCATTCACTCGATGCCATCGCCGCGCTGCCCGGGCTGCGCCTGAGCGCCGCATTCGGTCCCCAGCATGGGCTGCGTGGCGACAAGCAGGACAACATGATCGAATCGCCGGATTTCGAGGACCCGCAGCACGGCATTCCGGTGTTCAGCCTCTACGGCCAGGTGCGCCGGCCGACGGCGGCGATGATGGACTGCTTCGATGTGCTGCTGGTTGATCTGCAGGACATCGGCTGCCGCGTTTATACCTTCATCACCACGCTCCGTTATCTGCTGCAGGACTGCGCAACGCAGGGCAAGGCCATATGGATCCTCGATCGGCCCAATCCCGCGGGCCGGCCGGTCGAGGGCCTGCGGCTCGAGCCGGGCTGGGAGAGCTTCGTCGGCGCCGGCGCACTGCCGATGCGCCACGGCCTGACCATGGGAGAGCTGGCGCGCTGGTTCGTGGCCGAGTTCAGGTTGGACGTCGACCTGCAGGTCATCGAGATGCAGGGCTGGAAGGCCGATGCCGCGCCGGGCTACGGCTGGCCGCTGGTGGAGCGTTGCTGGATCAACCCGAGTCCGAACGCCGCCAGCCTGTCGATGACGCGCTGCTATCCCGGCACGGTGCTGCTCGAGGGCACCACGCTGTCGGAAGGCCGCGGCACCACCCATCCGCTCGAGATGGTGGGCGCACCCGACGGCAACGCCCAGGCCCTGCTGCGCTGGCTGCGCCAGTTCGCCCCGGACTGGCTGCAGGGCGTGCACCTGCGCGAGTGCTGGTTCGAGCCCACTTTCCACAAGCACGCGGGCCAGCTGTGCAACGGGATCCAGCTGCACGTCGATGCCGGCGCGTACCGGCACGAGGCGTTCCGGCCCTGGAGGGTGATCGCGGCGCTGCTCAAGGCGCGGCACACGCTGCAGCCCGACGCCACCCTGTGGCGCGATTTTCCTTACGAATACGAACACACGCGCCTGCCCTTCGACGTGATCAGCGGCGGACCGCGGCTACGCCAATGGATTGAGGCGGATGATTCGAGCGCCGGGGACCTGGATGCCATGGCGGCACCCGAAGAGCGGGCCTGGATTGAAGCGCGAGCGAGCGCGCTGCTGTACCGCGATTGAACCGGCGCGCTCGCCGGCGCGCCGCCTACTCAGTGCTCCCATGGCGCTGATCCACCTTCAGGCCGCGTGACAGCGCCCACAGGCGCAGGTATTTGCGTCGTACATAGCCCGCCTCGACGATGTGGAACAGCCAGCCGCGCCAGCCGTCGAGCAGCCCGCCCTTGATGAGCAGACCGCGCAGCAGGCGCCACGGCGGATTTAGCAGCACGGGGAGCAGGCCGCAACGGCGCCCGGCCGCATACATCTGTGCCGCCATCAGGGAGGCGTAGCGATCGAGCCGGACCAGCTGATCATCGAGATCGCGGTAGGCGTAATGCTCGAGTGGCGCGCCCAGCGCGCCCACCGGCCCGCTCACGATGATCTTCTCGTGCACCTCGTAACCTGTCCAGCGCGCGGCCCGGCGATCGTAGAGGCGGATATGCCGGTCGGGCCAGGCATTGCCGTGCCGGAGGAAACGGCCGAAGTACTCGGTCAGGCGCGGAATCGTCCAGCCGCGCGCCCCGGTGAAGCCGCTGTCGCGCAGCGCCTCGATCTCGGCACGGAGAGCCGGCGTGACGCGCTCGTCGGCATCGACGCTCAGCACCCAGTCGTGCGTCGCCGCGTCCGTGGCGTACTGCTTCTGCGAGCGGTAGCCGGGCCAGTCGCGCTCGATCACCCGCGCGCCGAGCCGCGCGGCGATCTCGCGGGTCGCATCGCTGGAATGCGCGTCGATCACCACGATCTCGTCGCAGAAACTCACGGCAGCGAGGCAATCGCCGATGCGCGCGGCCTCGTTGCGCGTGATGATGCAGGCGGTGAGCCCCGGCACGCGCATGTGCGGGCGATCCGCCGCGTTACCGGGCCAGGCCCGCGCGCGCCAGCGTCCGCTGCGCCTGGCGCAGATGCGGCAGATCGAGCATCTGTCCACCGAGCTGCAGGGCGGCGACGCCGGGGTGGGCGGAAAACAGCGCCACGATTTCACGGGCCGCGGCGATCTCGGCGGCACTCGGCGCAAAGCACTCGTTGATGATCGGGACCTGCCCGGGATGTATCGCGAGCTTGCCGCTGAAGCCGTCGCGGCTCGACAGCGCACAGGTGGCGCGCAGTCCAGCCGCATCGCGAAAATCGGCGTAGAGGGTGTCGATGGCCGCGACGCCCGCCGCGTGCGCACCAAACAGGCACAGTGCGCGCACCATCTGGTAGGGCGCCGTCCACTCGCCGTCCGCCTCCTTGTTGGCGGTGGCACCGACCGCCGCGCTCAGGTCCTCGGCACCCCAGGTCAGCCCGAACAGTCGCGGGGCGCAGCGCGCGTAGCCACCGAGGCTGAAGACCGCCGCGGGTGTTTCCGTCGCCACCGGCAGGATGCGCACCGCCCCGACTCTCAGGCTGCTCTTGCGCTCGAGCGCCTCCAGGCGGGTTGCCAGCGCCAGCACGTCTTCGGGCCCATGGACCTTGGGTTGCACGATGCCGTCCGGGCGGCTGCCGATGAGCGCGTCAAGATCGGCGCGCGCGTCGGCCGACTCGAAGGCATTGATGCGCACCCACAGCTGCGTCGCGCTGCGTTCGGGGTGGGCGCCCAGGAATTCGCGGACGCGCTCCCGGGCCGCCGCCTTCTGGGCCGGCGCCACCGAATCCTCCAGATCGAGGATCACGAGATCGGCGCCGGCACCCAGGCACTTGGCCAGTTTGCGATCGCTGTCGCCCGGCACGAACAGCAGCGAGCGCGCCCTCACGGCACCGGCCGCCGCAGCATCAGTGCCGAGCGCTTGCAGATGGCGACCAGTTCGTCGTGCTGATTGAAGGCGCGATGCTGGAACACCACGATGCCGTTGCTGGGGCGCGAGCGGCTGTCACGCAGCTCCAGGACCTCGGACTCGCAGTGCACGGTGTCGCCGTGGAACAGCGGCTTGGGGAAGCGCACTTCGTCCCAGCCCAGGTTGGCCACCGTCGTGCCGAGCGTCGTGTCGCCGACCGAAACACCGACCATGAGGCCGAGCGTGAAGGCGCTGTTGACGATCCGCTGGCCGAATTCGGTCTGGGTGCGGCAGTACTCCTCGTCCAGGTGGAGCGCCGCCGGGTTGTGCGTGAGCGCCGAGAAGAAGACGTTGTCCGCTTCCGTGACGGTGCGGCGAATCGCGTGACGGAAGACCTGGCCGACGCGAAACTCTTCGAAATACAGTCCGGCCACGCATTCCTCCCGTCAGCCGCGGCCGCTGCGGCGCCACGGGCCATTGGCAGTACCGCGCGTATCGTACTAGATTATCCGCGGCACCGCCCGGGCGCCCCTGGAGAGGACACCGCATGGCCAGTAGAATTGCAGCCTGCAGTTGCGGAAAGCTGCGCGTCATTTGCAACGGCGAGGCAGTCAGGATCTCGATCTGCCACTGCCTCGCCTGCCAGCGGCGCACCGGCGCACCGTTCGGCGCGCAATCCAGGTTTCATCGCGACCAGGTCCACATCGAGGGTGAGAGCACCACCTACGCGCGCTCGGCCGACAGCGGCAATCACCTGAGTTTCCACTTCTGTCCGGGCTGCGGCTCGACGGTCTACTGGCAGCTCGGCGCCTATCCGGAGTACATCGCCGTCGCACTTGGGATGTTCGCCGATCCCGCCTACCCGGCCCCGAGGATTTCGGTCTGGGAGAGAACACGGCATCCGTGGACGGAACGCGTCGCGGATTGCGCCCTGGAGCACTCGGACTAAAAGCGCTCAGGGCAGGCGGGTGCGCCCCATCAGGAACCGGTCGCACTCGCGCGCCGCACCGCGCCCCTCGTTGATGGCCCAGACCACCAGACTCTGCCCGCGGCGGCAATCGCCGGCCGCGAACACGCCCCGGGTGCTGGTCGCATACCGGCCGTGCTCGGCCTGCACATTGCCGCGTGCATCGAGCGTCGCGCCGAGTTCCTTCGGCAGCCCCGGTTCCGGGCCGGTGAACCCCATCGCCAGCAGCGCCAGCTGGGCCGGGAGCGTGCGCTCACTGCCCGGCAGTTCCACCGCGACATACTGGCCGTCGCTGCTGCGCTCCCACTTGATCACGACGGTCTCCAGCGCCGCCAGCGCGCCGCCCTTGCCGGTAATGAATTTCCTGACCGTGGTCGTGTAGCTGCGCGGATCGGCGCCAAAGCGCGCGGCGGCCTCTTCCTGCCCGTAGTCGAGCTTGTAGACCCTGGGCCATTCCGGCCAGGGATTGTCCTCCGCGCGCTCGTCGGGCGGACGCGCCAGGATCTCGATCTGCACCAGGCTCCGGCAGCCCTGGCGCATCGCGGTGCCGACGCAGTCGGTGCCGGTGTCACCGCCTCCGATAACCACCACATCGAGATTGCGCGCATGAATCGGCGCCGCGTCGGCGCCGCCATCGAGGAGCGCCTGCGTGCTGCCGGTGAGATAGTCCATCGCAAAGTGCACGCCTGAGAGCTCGCGCCCCGCGACTGGCAGGTCACGCGGCTGCGTGGCGCCGGTGCACAGCAGTACCGCGTCGAAGTCTCGCCGCAAGAGATTCGCTTCGACGTTCTCGCCCACGTTGGCATTGCACAGGAATTTGACGCCTTCGCGCTCGAGCAGTTCGATGCGCCGCAGGACCACCTCGCGCTTGTCGAGTTTCATGTTCGGGATGCCGTACATCAGCAGGCCCCCGGGCCGGTCGGCGCGCTCGAGCACTGTGACGCTGTGGCCGGCGACATTGAGCTGCGCAGCGGCGGCCAGGCCGGCGGGACCCGAACCAATGACCACCACTTTCCGGCCGCTGCGCACCGGCGGTGGCTGCGGCACCACCCAGCCGGACTCGAATCCCTTGTCGATGATCGCGTTTTCCAGCGTCTTGATCGTCACCGGCGGTGAGTTCAGGCCGAGCACGCAGGAGCCCTCGCAGGGCGCCGGGCAGACGCGGCCCGTGAACTCGGGAAAATTGTTGGTCAGGTGCAATCGCTCGAGCGCTTCGCGCCACAGCCCCCGGTACACGAGGTCGTTCCATTCCGGGATCAGGTTGTTGACCGGGCAGCCCGAGGCCATGCCGCTGATAAGCTTGCCGGTCTGGCAGAAGGGCACGCCGCAATCCATGCAGCGCGCGCCCTGCTGGCGCAGGTGCCGCTCTTCCATGTGGTGATGGAATTCGCCCCAGTCGCGCACCCGCTC
>DATFUG010000356.1:0-32613 GCA_035261025.1 Steroidobacteraceae bacterium
CAATTATCGCGACAGACCGCGCAGCGATCGTTCAGGGCACCGCCGGCACCGTCGACGGTGATTGGAAAAGCTTGGGCCGAGCACCTTGGGTGCTCAATCCTCCGGGTTGCTTCCTTCGGGCATACCTCATCGATCAGATGAATCGTGCCGGCTTTACACCCATGATCGCTGCTGAAGTTCACAACATACACCTGCAACTGGCGTTCGTGCAGTCAGGATATGGAGTTGGCTTACTGCCAGCGAGCTTTCTTGCCAGAACGAAGTCTCGCGACGCGGTTGAAGTGTTGCACCCGCCATCCTTTGATTTGCAAATGTGCGTCGCAATGGTGCGCGTTGCGCAACTTGGCGCCTTGGAAAAGGCCGTCGGACTGCTGGAACACGGATTTCGCCAGTTGTTTGAGGGAGCCGGAACCAGCATGCCCGCAATGAAGGCCTCAGTGGGTGCGGCCGTGAATCGGCGGAAAGCGCGACGTCCCAAATAGCTTTCGTAAACGTACTTGTTACACATTGATTGTGGGCGCACCGAGATTGTGCCGAGCCTGCACGGTAATCGTGCGAATACTGAACTTGTGTAATTGTGCAATTCGCCTAAATATGTTGGAAACGCTCGGAATAGACGAAGTCAATCCGAGTGGCGGCCAGGTAGAGATTTGTCGCAAGAGGTGAACATGTTCAAGACACTGACTTCATGCATGGTTCTCGCTGCGTCCTCACTTTCGCTTAGTGCAGATGCCGAGGATGTACGTCAGTACTCTGACGGCCAGGTCACAGAGGCAGATTACATTCATGTTGAGTATGGGCATTTCGAAGAGTACGTGGGTTGGCTCAATTCGACGTGGAAACCAACCATGGAAGCCATGAAAAAGGCGGGACTTATTGTTGACTACAAGGCATTTAGGGCTACTCCAAAAACGCCGGATCAGCCGAATGTAATTCTTATGATTACATTCAAGAACGGCATGGCGGCCTTGGATAAGGGTGTCGAGCTGGAGGACGTCGCAAAAAGCGTTATAGGGAACACCGAGGCCCAGAACAAGGCCCGAGCGTTCCGAAATGAATACAGAAAGGTCTTGGGCACGGAGTTGATTCGCGAACTCGTTCTAAAATGACAATTCGCTACCCCGTCAAGAATGCATGGTCATTTACTAGGAAATTGGCAATTAGCCGTAGATCTTTGTAATTGATTGGTTAATGGTGGCCAGGGGTGGAATTGAACCACCGACACGCGGATTTTCAGCCGCCACAGATAGGTCTGAGGGATTTATCGATCAACCACTTGCAGCGCTTGCCACCCCCAGGTCCAGCGTCAGCCCGTCACGATTACGGCACAGTCAGTTTGGGTTTGTCACAGTTTCGAAGCGCGCGAGCAGGATGCTTGCAGAATCTGATGTAGTGTGTAGTACAATACACACTATGAGCAGACGCATCAACGTGATGATCGATGACGATACCTGGAGCTTTCTGGGCCGTGTACCTGCGGGCGATCGGAGCCGGACAATCAACGAGGCGCTGCGAGCCTGGGTCACGCGGCGCCGGCGTGCCGATGCAGTCCGCGAGATGAGCGCGCTGACCTATCAGTTGCCCAAGGTGAGCACTACTGAGGTTGCCCACTGGATTCGTGAAGAACGCGACCAGAGACGCTGATGGCGTTGCAGATCGTCGTTCCTGACGCGTCGGTCATTCTGAAGTGGGTATTGCCGTCGGAGGATGAATCTGACTCCGAGAGTGCCCTGGTGCTGCGCACAGCAATCGTTCAGGAACGGGTGCGAGCGCTGGTTCCGTCATTGTGGGTGTTCGAAGTCGGCAACACCGTGTCGCGGCGTTTTCCAGAACACGCGTCACAATGGATGGCAGCCATGATGAAATTCGGCCTTGAAGAGGCCCAGCTTAGTGAACGATGGCTGACTGCTACTCTGGAGTTGATCACGCGTTACGGCGGCACGTTCTACGATGCGGCCTATCACGCTGTGGCACTCGTCAATGGAGGAGTATTTATCACCTCCGACTTGAAATACATCGACAAGACCACGGGAGACAGCGCCATCGTGTCGCTTCCGCTCTGGCGCCCTCCCTATGCGCGTGCGAGACCGCGTGGACGCTGATCGCGCACGCCACAACCGCAAAATTGCCGCCAGCACCCTGCTGCGGGACCGTGGCCAGGAAGCTAAATACTCGGCCTCGGGAAACTTTAGACTGGAAAACTCCAGCGTATATTCTGGAGGCAATTGTTTCGTTGACCCATTGAGGCCAGGTCACCCATGTCACCGGAATGGACCGTTGATTTGATGGTGGCCAGGGGTGGAATTGAACCACCGGCACGCTGAGTTTCAGTCCAGGCATTGAAGTCGCCTGAGTCTCTGACAGTCTTGCCTCCGCGAGCTCTGCGTCAACGGCCGCCTGGAAGCCTTTCGGGAGCGGCGCGCCAGCGCTGATCACTTTATCAGCGACGCCGCCGCAGTCCACCAAGGCAAGCGTTAGCGCACCACCTTCGCACCGCAGATGACGGCACTCGTCACGCGGATGGAGTTCGTCGGCGTCCGGTAGCCGGGATGAAGACGGGCGAACCAGGCCGGACACGAACATGTACAGCACGATCGGTGTCGCCAGGACCACGACGGCTCCGAGCGCCAGCTCCGCACGTATTGCGAGACGCTGCTGAGCGACGCCCGCCGGCCGGAAGGATGATTGGCTGCCTGCGTTTTCCGCGCACATGCAATGGATCGCCAGAAATTAAATAGCACTGCCGGCGCAGCTTGCGCTTAAGGCCGGTGTGCCCCGAGAGAGACCGGGCACATCACAAAGACCGAACGCCCCTTCGGTGTGTCAACCGGCGATGAGCCGAGTGCCGAGCGTACGGTGCGATCGCGAGCTCGTCAGGCTATCCGCCAACATTTGATCGGCCCTGGTTCCGGAGGTTCCCTACAGACAAACACGAAGTTGCACCGACAACGCACCGCGGGTCCTGCCGCTTGCTGGAGAGTTCGAGTTTGCGGTGAACTATACACATCACTTGAATGGAGAACTCTCGTGAAGAAAGCACGGGCGAGAACTTTTATGGCATGGACCTTGCTGAATGTATATCCACGCATGAATGGTCCGGGTCAGGGCGCCGGCAAGTGGTCGAGACGGAAAAGTCCGTGAAGAAAGTGCTCAGCGTATTTGGAACGCGGCCAGAGGCGATCAAGATGGCACCACTGGTTCACGCGTTGAAGGTGAATCCTGGTTACGAACCACGCGTGTGTGTGACCGCACAGCACAGACAGATGCTCGATCAGGTACTCACACTGTTCGACATCGTTCCCGATTTCGATCTCAATCTCATGCGCACTGGGCAAAACCCTAGCAGCGTAACCTGCGGCGCGCTTCAGGGGCTTGACACTGTCTTCGATACGTTCGCTCCCGACGTAATCCTGGTGCATGGTGACACGACGACGACCCTCGCAGCGAGCATTGCCGCGTTCTACCGGCGCATCCCGATTGGCCACGTCGAAGCGGGGTTGCGCACCGGCAACTTACGGTCGCCATGGCCGGAGGAGATGAACCGCCGAATGACCGATGCGATCGCCGACCTGCACTTCGCGCCCACGGAGCAGGCGCGCAGCAACCTGCTGCGCGAAGGCGCAGATCCTGCGCGCGTTGTCCTTACCGGCAACACGGTAATCGACGCCTTGCTGCAAATAGTCGAGCGGCTGCGTGCCGATGAGGCCCTGCGCCGCCGCGTCGCGGCGCGCTTTCCATTCCTCGACGACGACCGGCGACTCATCCTCGTCACGGGACATCGACGCGAGAGCTTCGGCGAGAAGTTCGTGAGTTTCTGTCGGGCATTACGGCGCATAGCCACTCAACGGTCCGATATCCAGATCCTATACGCGGTTCACTTCAATCCAAATGTGCAGCAGCCCGTCCGCTCAATCCTGAACAACCTCGCCAACGTCA
This sequence comes from Steroidobacteraceae bacterium, assembly GCA_035261025.1. Classification (GTDB taxonomy): domain Bacteria; phylum Pseudomonadota; class Gammaproteobacteria; order Steroidobacterales; family Steroidobacteraceae; genus FEN-1191. The sequence continues at coordinate 3,937 of DATFUG010000356.1, forward strand.
GTCTGATCGAGCCGCAGGAGTACCTGCCGTTCGTCTATTTGATGATGCGCGCGCACCTGATTATTACGGATTCCGGGGGCATTCAGGAGGAGGCCCCTGCGCTGGGGAAGCCGGTTCTCGTTGTACGCGACACGACGGAGCGGCCGGAGGCGATCGAGGCGGGTACTGCGCGCCTCGTCGGCACGGGTACTGAGGCCATCTTCGCGGCTGCCATGCAGCTCCTGGACGACGACCGTGAATACGAGCGCATGGCGCGCGCCCACAGTCCCTACGGTGATGGCCGCGCGACTGAACGAATCGTAGCCGCACTCGGGGGCGGGTTCCTCGGGCTGCCGCAGCGGCGTCCGCCGATCTCCGCTCAGGCCGCCGCCCCGATCGCCTCATTCGCAGACTGCGTCGAAACGACCGCCACATGAGTGATGCAATCGCCTACTTGTTGGTGGCGTGCCAGCTGCTGACCGCGGTGGTCGGGGTGGTGTTCCTGGTCAGCGGACTTGACGACCTCTTCATTGACATCTGTTATCTGGCGAGGGCCCTCTACAAGCGGATTGTTGTAGCCCCCCGGTATCCGGCGCTATGCGAACGGGAGTTACGGGGCAGACCAGAGCAACCGATCGCCGTAATGATTCCGGCATGGCAGGAGTCGAGTGTCATCCGTCAGATGCTTCTAAACACCCGCAGTAGGCTCGACTACACGAACTACACGATTTTCGTGGGCACATATCCGAACGACCCGACGACGGCAGGTGAAGTGGATGGGCTCGAGCAGGCCGGGGCGCGCGTCATTCGCGTGACGGTGCAGCACGATGGGCCGACTAACAAGGCGGACTGCCTGAACTGGATCTATCACGCCATCCGGGGTTATGAGGCCGCAGAAGGCATCGCATTCCAAATCTTCGTGATGCAGGACTGCGAGGATGTGATCCATCCGCTGTGCTACCGGCTATTCAATTACCTGATTCCGCGCAAGGACATGGTGCAGCTGCCGGTACTCTCCTTGGAACGGCGGTGGCGCGAATTCACGGCAGGTCACTACCTCGATGAGTTTGCGCAGCTGCACTACAAGGATCTCGTAGTGCGCGAGCTGCTGGACCGAAGCCTGCCGGCCGCGGGAGTTGGTGTCGCTTTCAGCCGCCGTGCGCTCACGGCGGTCGCCGGCGCCAGCCAGGGCGAGATCTTTAGCACCAAATCGCTCACCGAGGACTACGACTTTGGTTTCCGGTTGAAGCGCCTCGGCATGCGCCAGATTTTCGTCAAATTTGAAGTTGAACGCGACGAGCTCCAATACGACGCAGAGCCCGGCACCCGGCGCGCGCGTCGTGTCCGTGAGCTCGTCGGTGTCCGTGAGTACTTCCCGGCGACGCTACGAAGCGCGATTCGGCAGAAGTCTCGCTGGGTCGTGGGTGTAGCCATGCAAGGCTGGTCCCACCTGGGCTGGTCGTCCGATTGGCGCACCAACTACATGCTGTACCGCGATCGCAAATCACTGATCACGAATCTGGTAGCCGTCGCGGGTTACCTCGTCGTGTCGGTCGTTTTTGGTGTTTGGGCTATGCAGCGGTTATGGCCGGATGCTTATGCCTACCCGCCGATCGTGCAGCACGGATCAACGCTGTGGTACATGCTGCTGATCAATTTCGCATTACTCGTGTTGCGGGTGTTGCAACGGGCGTACTGCGTCTGGCGGCTCCACGGCCATCGACAGGCTGCGCTGTCAATCCCGCGCATGGTGTGGGCGAACTTTGTGAACTTTGCGGCGACGGTGCGGGCAATGCGGCTCTACCTGCGCTACCTGTACACCGGCCGGGCAATCGCGTGGGACAAGACGGACCACACTTATCCGACGCTCGAATCAATTCCCTTCCGGAGCCCGCTAGGAAGGGCGCACGCCAACGGACAGACGGCGCCGGCCTAATCACGATCACTGCTGCGACGGAGCTATTCTCATGAAAGACATTGAATCCGAACAGCGACGCAAGCTGCTTCTTCTTGGCGGCGCGCTGGCCGCTCAGGCATGCCTGCCGATGACTGTTGCACACGCCTTAACGCTGCCGCCACTCCCGAACTTGCTCAAGCGCTACACGGCGTCGATCGTCCCCGATTCGTCCAATCCCTATTTCGTGCCGCAGGGTGGCCCCCTTGCCGCGCCGTCACCGGCCGGCGCGCCTTTCAGTGGCGCCGGGTTGCCAGGGTTAGCCACACAGGCGTCGACACTCGTGTTGTACGACACGACTGGGCCGTGGGGCTGGCTGGGCGAAATTTACGCGACGATGGCGGGGAACCTCGCAAGCCACTTCGGCGCCTGGGTGGGCATGCCAGTCGTGTCGTACGCGGCCGGAACTCTCCAACAGTACTCGGCCTGTATCTATATCGGCTCAACTTACGGCGAGCCATTACCGGCGGCATTCCTGGCGGACGTCGGCGCGGGTGCGACCAACGTCATTTGGATCTTCGACAACATCTGGCAACTGACCGCGAGCCAGCCGCAATTTGCGGCCAGTTGTGGCTTCGTGCCATCGACTATTGATTCCTCACCGGTCGCCACGGTGACCTACAAGTCCCAGAGTCTGAAGCGCTACGGCGCCAATGCGGCCGGCATCATGACCTACGCCACCATCGGTGCCCCCGCGACGGTGCTCGCCGAGTGCGTGCGCGCAGACGGTACGAGGTTTCCGTGGGCGGTGCGTTCTGGACATCTCACTTACATCGGTGAGATCCCGTTCACTTATATGACCGAGGGCGACCGCTACTTGATCCTCTGCGACCTTCTCTTCGATGCGCTTGCCCCCATGGCGGCTACCCGACACCGCGCGCTCGTGCGCCTCGAGGATCTCCACCCGCTGTCGGATCCGACGGCCCTACTGCAGGCCGCAGAGTGGCTATTCGGCAACGGGATACCGTTCGGATTCCACTTGACAGCCCGCTATCTCGATCCCGCCGGCCATTACAACGGGGGAGTCCCGGAGGATGTTCCGTTACATATGCAGCCTCTTATGATCGCTGCCACCCGTACGATGCAATTATTGGGCGGCGTGATGATCCATCACGGCTATACCCATCAGTACTCGAACATGGCGAACCCATACACCGCTGTGACAGGTGATGACTGTGAATTCTACCGAATCACCGCCAGCAGCAATGGCCCACTGACATACCTGGGTCCGCTGCCGCCGGACACGGACTCCAGCTGGGCCCAGGGGCGATTCGACGCCTATGCGGCTGAGCTGACCGCCTCGGGCTTTACGATGCCGGGGATCTCGACGTTTCCGGCCTACTCGGCATCGGTGCCTGACTATCAGGCCGCGGTACGGACGTTCGCAGCACGGGCGGAGCGAACGCTTTACTTTCCGGGAGTTCTGACGAACCAGGCCATCGATTACACGCGCCCCGCAGGACAGTACGTCCCGTATAGCGTTCAGGACGTCTACGGATCCAAGGTCCTTCCCGACACGCTGGGTGGCATCGATCCGGCCGTGTACTACAACATTCCGCCGCGCCTGCCTGCGGATATCATCGCCGATGCTCAGCGCACGCTGGTGGTACGCGATGGCGTAGCGAGCTTCTTCTACAACCCAGAGGATCCGCTCAGCTACCTTCAGCAAACTGTCCAGGGCCTGCGCGATCTCGGCTATCAATTCGTCAGTCCTCAGGACGTGTGAGTCAAGTATATTGCCCGGGAAGGAAGATCGTCTGCGGACGATTGCTGAGACACGATCGCATGCGCATCGCGGTATTCGTGTCCGCGCGCGGCTCTGGCACTCAGGCTTGCTTGCGGGTGCAGCTGTGGCGCTCGCGATGGGTGCGCCGACCTCAGCTGCGGAGGTACCGGGGCCCTGTCCAACACCAGCGCCGCTAGCGCGCCGCGCCGCGGGCGAAGAGAGTTGGTTACAGCGACAAGTTCGACGCTTCCGCGGGTATCCGCACCTGGATCGCGCCTATCGCCTCATGAAACAGGGCAAGGCACAGGATGCGACGGACGAGCTTGCCAACTACCTGCGCCGGGATCCATACGATGAAGCTGCTCGGCAGACTTTCCTTATCCTGCTATACGAACAGGGTAGGTACGCGGAGACAGCGTGTGAAGCGACCTCGCTGCTGACGGACGAGTCGCGGAACGCGTCGGTACTGGTGTATCGGGCGCTGGCCGAACAGCGTCTCGGACAGACCACCCGGGCGCTCATGGATTTTCGCGCTGCCGCGGCAAACGTGTCAGGCCCACGCGCAGAAAGGGTGTTCGCGGCCAACTCTGAGATTGATCTGCTGATCCGCAACGGCACCTTCGCTGAGGCGCAGGAGGCTTTGGAGGGGATTGCACGCGAGGCGGATGACTTCGCTTTCTATTACCGGAAAGGCGCAGTGGCCGACGCGCTCGGGCACGACGTCGAGGCCCAGAGCGCCTATCGGGCCGCGATCAACAGGGCGATCAAGGACTCGGACCGTGCGACGGCATTGACTGCGGAGGGACAGGTAGCAGTGCGCCGGGGTCGCTGGACCGAGGCCCGTGGCCTGCTGCGTGCCGCGCACGACATCGAACCCCACAACCCCGACTTGATACGTGCACTCGTCACAGCTGACCGCCACCTGGGCAATTACGACGAAGCCGTGAAATTGATCAGTGCGGTGCTGGCGGTGGCGCCCTCACCGCGTGACCGCGAGGTGCTCGCTGAGCTGTCGGTCGGCCGAAAGGAGTGGGTGCGCGCTGCCGAGCAGTACACCGCGCTGCTTGAGCAACCCGGTGGAGCTGAGGACCGCTATCGACTGACAATGGCGCTCGCACGGGTCTACCGGGAACTAGGACGCGACGTCGAGGCGGAAGCGACGCTGCGCAAGGCAGTCAGGATCAAAATGTCGCCCGAAGCATTGGGAACCCTCGCTATACAACTTGATATGGATGGCAGAACATCGCAGGCGGCGCAGATTCTCGAGACCAGCGTTGCATTGAGACCCAGCCCTCAGGCCAATGCGGAGCTGGCGATCCTCGATGCGAAGCTCGGAAACCGCACGGCGGCGATCGCGCATCTGCAGGATGCGCTGCGCATGGCGGATATCCCCACGCTGCACGAGCGCCTCGGCTACTTGTATGCCGCAAACGGGTCTTACGCCTCCGCGGCCCGGGAGTTCGAACAAGCGACGCCGCGGAAGCGCCCCGGACCGTGGCACATACGTATTGCTGAACTGTACGCAAAAGCCGGTGACCGAAGCAGGGAACTCGCGCAGCTCGACCTTGCGGCCGCTGAGCCGCTGGAGTCCGCATCGCGCCAATACGTCGAGCGGCAGCGCGGCTTCCTGCATTCGCAACTCGGTGACACCGAGCGGAGCATCGAGGCATGGCGCGCCGCCGTAGCCGCGGGTCTAGATGACAGCGCCATCCACCTGGATCTCGGCTTCGCCCTGTTGCGGCTGGGGCGTTGGGATGCAGCACGTGTGGAGTTTCTGCGATCCAATGAGCGTGAATCGTCGCCGAGGACTCTGTACTACATCGCGCAGTGTTACATGAGGCTGGGGCAGCCAGCAATTGCCCTCACCTACCTCAAGTTGGCTGAACGCGACGCGCAGCGCCTCGATGCAAGCACGCGCAAAGCACTCTATGATGAGCTCGGTTTCAGCTACAGCGCGGACGACAACGAGCTGGAAGCCGCGGCGGCCTGGCGCAAATCGCTCGGCGTTCGTTACGATGCGCCGATCGCGCTCACGCTCGCGGTTGCCGAACGCCGCTTGGGGCAAACCGATGAAGCCGAAACGACGGCGCGTGCGATCCCCTACGCGGAGCTCACCGGGCCGCAGCGTATCACGCGTGCGGAGTTGATCGCTGAAATATTGGAGGGCAAGCGGCTGTTCAGCGGTGCACACGCCGCGCTCATGGAGGCCGACGAGCAGCAACCCACCGCGGAGCGCGCGTACTGGCTGGGACTCCTCGCACAGCGTGCGGGAAATGATGGCCAGGCCGTTGACGACTTCGAAAAGGCTGTCGCCCGTGGGTCAGACAACTCGCTCTACGCGGAGTCACTCGCCTATGCCTACCGACGGGCTGGCCGAACCAAACAGGCCGAGGAACTGTTTCAACGCATTGTTGCCGGGTATCCTGATCGGGTCGCGGCGTACCGCGAGCTCGCCTACACGCAACTCGCCCTCGGGCGTCAGAACGACGCGGCGAGCACGCTGCGCCAGGCGATCGACGTGCAGCTGGCGACGACGACGCCACTGTCGGAGGACGACAATGGTTCCGAGGCGCTCCCGGCGATGCGCGCGGAGTACCAGACGCTCGCCCGGCGTTTTGCGACGATCGTATATGAATCCTATCGACCTAACGGTGGCCCGGCGGCAGAAGGAAGCCTCAGTGGTGGTGTCATTCCGTCTGCTGGCGGTGCCGAGTTGTCCTACTTTCCTGCAGGCGCGCTTCACCGCAGCGACACCGCGTTGCAGTACGCCGCACGCCTGCTGTGGACAAATGAGCCAAGCGGGCTGGCCATCGACCATCGCTCGCTGCAGGCAGGCTTCAGCGTGCGCTACAAGCCACTGACGCAAACTGACTTTTTTGTCGGAGCCGAGCGCCTGGTAAAAATCGGTGCAAACTCCCAGAGCGACTGGTTGCTCCGTGGCAGTTTCGGTCTGGGAAACGAAGTCGAGCGGCAGGCCCAGAAGACTCACTGGAATTACTGGCAGTTCTACACCGACGTGGGTTATTTCGTCAGCTCGCGGACTGAAGCCACCTATCTGGAGTTTCGCCGCGGGATCACACTGCCCACTGCCGCGGGCCTCCTGATCACGCCACACGTGGTTTTCGCGTACCGACAGCAGAACCCGGATCCTGCCCGGACGTCGATCTCGGAGGGCGGCCCGGGTGTGTCGTTCAAGTACCTGTTTGGCGGCACTCGCTACGAGACCCATGGCCCGACCTTCGATGCGCTGTTGCAGTACCGCGCGCGATTGAGCGGACGGGGCCATGGCGATTGGGTGCTGACGGGCGTTGCACAGTTCTGAGTCCAGCAGCGGCGGGCCGTCAGGCGGCCAACATCAACGACTGCAGCACCGTCCAGTCGGACGTGCCACTCGGGACCATTGTCTGCCGGTAGTGCCAGTAGAGGCAGCCGCCAATGTATGCCGGTACTGAAGGCACCCGGTAGCCGTAGAATCGTTGGATCAGCGCGGCGCGCGCGGCTGCATCGCTCGGGATCTGGCCGCCCCACCCACATTCGCCGAACCCGAGACTTGCGCTGGTGAACCGCGTGGTAAGCGCAGCGAACATCGTATCGAGCTCGCTCTGCGACAGCTGATGACCAGCGTTCTGATCTTCGTAGTAGCTGACCAACACATAGTCCAGTCCCGACCGCATCCGGTGCCCTGGTGGAATGTTCCGGTCAACCCAGGAAATCATCTCGTAGCCGGGCGTGGGCGGGTTCTCGTAGTAAAGCGTAAGTGCCGTCAGCTTGCCGGCTGCCTTGGCCGCGTCGTACATAGTCTCGATCTTGGTAATTACATCCTGACCGAGCCAGTTACCGTTGACTTCGTTGCCTATTTCCCAGATTCGGACGTATGGGCCGAGAGTGGAAAGATACTCCGCAATGCGCGCGCCGATCGCAGCCGTCGTGAACTGGCTCATCGCGCTTGAATCCACGGGCAGTCCCATTACGTCGCCCTTGTCCGACAAAGCCCGCACGGACGGGAGATAGTCGGCTGCCGCGGGCGACCCTCCTGTCGGCGGGTCAAACACCGTGCGCAGGGTCACCCGTCTCGAAAATGCCGCAATCGAGCTCACCTGCGACGTGGTTTGAACGGTCGGATCGTCGGTCGTGATTCCCCAAAGCCACGAAGTAGAAGGCGGCGGCGCGGTGATGGTCACTGCTGCCGAGCCAGACCGAGTCGGGTCGGCCACCGACACCGCCGTGACCGTCACCATCGCTGGAGATGGCACGGTTGCCGGTGCCGTGTAGACACCAGCAGTCGAGATCGTACCGACGCTCATGGTTCCACCGGCGACGCCGTTGACCTGCCAGATCACCGTCTTGTTGGAAGTATTGGTGACGGTAGCTGTGAAAGTCTGTGTAGCGCCGCTCTTGAGGCTGACTGCAGCGGGTGTCACGGACACAGCGATCGGAGCTGGAGGAGGAGGAGGTGGTGGTGGTGGTGGTGGCGGCGGCGGCGGCGGAAGAGGAGACGGTGGTTGTGGAGAACCGGCTCCATTGGACGGCCCCGACCCGCTGCCCCCGCATCCCGCTAGCTGCGCCAATGCGGCGACAAGTCCCGCGATTACGCGGCGTCTCTTGGTGTTGCCCCAGGGACCCATCATCTGACCTTCCCCCCAATCCGCACACCCCCTCAAAGTGTCGGTTGACTTAATCTCCCGCGATTCCCCCGCGATGCGGAAGATACTATGGATCGAAGCGACCACTGTCTAAGTGTCGCAACTCGAGCACGCGTCACGCGTCCGAGCTTTGGGTCTGACACCCCCTGTGTTGCGAACCCTGTCCCACGGCGGGATACTTCATCTTACAATCGGCAGACTCTCTGGGCATAGGCCGCGTGATGCGCGAAGCTCCGACTTACAAGCGCCGCCATCTGCTGGGGGTGGGACTCGCCGCCATCCCCTTCGTTGTACGCCCTCACGCTCTCGCACTGGCGTTAGCAGAGCGCAGGCCGATGCTTTCAGGAACGTTTCTGCAGCTATTGACGGAGCATCACTCTTGGCGGGAGGAGCAGTGGGTGCACCTTTTTGACGCCTTCCGGCGACTGAGCCTGTCGCAAGTGATCCTCCAATGGGTAATGAGTGATGGCCAGTCCTTCTTTGCTTCTAACGTTGCAGGCAGTGTGAGATCTCCTCTCCAGATGATTCTGGAACTGGGGGAGACGACCAACATTGACGTTATCGTCGGCCTCGTGCACGACTCTGACTACTGGTTGCGCATAGACCAGCCAAGCCCTGCGGTGGCGACATATCTTGCAAATCGCGAATCACGGATCGTGCAGCTCGTCACGGAGATTACGCCGCTGTTGCGCCGCTACCGAAGCTTCTCCGGATGGTTCATGACCGAGGAGATAGACGATATCAATTGGCACGAGCCGGCAGCTACCTCCGTCTTGCACTCTTACCTTCAGCGCGTGAGCGACTATCTTCATCTGGCGTTCCCGGAAATCCCCGTTGCGATCTCGGGCTTTTCCAACGCCCACGGCACAGCTGTGCAGCTGGGGGATTTCTGGCGAGAGTTGCTGTGCGCTGCACCGGCGATTGGCACGGTCCTGTTCCAGGACGGCATTGGCGCGCGGAAGCTGACGCTGCAGAAGCTGCCTCGATATCTCCGCGCCGTCCGTGCCGCCACGGATGCGAGCGGGCGCCGTCTGTGGTCTGTGGTCGAGCTGTTTCAGCAGACCGGAGGCGCGCCGCTCGATTCGGGCGAGTTCCGTGCGAGCGCTGCACCGTTTTCCCGAGTGGCCGCCCAGCTGCAAGTCGAGGCCACGTGCGCGTCGGCGCTCATCGCGTTCAGCGCCCCTGACTATCTGCTGACGCCGACGCGGCGCGCAGCCGACCTGCTCTCAAGCTATTTGGAATACATTCACATTTTGGGCAACCTGTCGTAGTCCGCATTAATTTGACCGGCACCGCCCAACCGCCGACGTTTTCTTGCGCTCGACGCCAATCTACCGAAAACCGACCCGCAGGTCGGTACTCGCGACCCCCGTGTCGAGTCACTTGCTGGCTTATCGTGGAAGCGGCTCGGTTAAGGCTCCTGGCGATGGCGCGAAATGTCTCACCCTAGGCAATGCCACGCGAAATCTCTTCGCCTTCACCAAAGCTAAGGACTCTGGGGGAACGGCTACGATCGGCCGGCGCAATACAGCCAGCCGCTTGAAGCACTCGATAAAGGTTAGTGTTTCGCTGACCCATTGAGACCGCCTTACCCATGTGTCCGGAATGGACCTTGATTTAATGGTGGCCAGGGGTGGAATTGAACCACCGACACGCGGATTTTCAGTCCAGCTTCTAAAGGCGCCCAACTCATTGATCATTTAGAAGTTGTCCCGTAGTGCATGTGAAATATTTCTGGGGGTTACGGCGTAGTAGTTACTTGATTTGTATAGATACGCAGAGAGCGTATTTCACGATTCCGGGCGGCGCACACCGACGATTTGCAGCAGTCGGCTGGCGAGCATGACTTCTTGCATCGGCTCGAATGCATCACGAAACTGCCGAACCAAGTGCAACATAGGATTCTTGAATCGCGCCAGTGATCTCGCAAACAACATTCTCATCGCATCTCGGTGCCCTTGCTTCTCACCTATACTCTTGCGAGCTCAGGCGCCCGATGGTGCGCGAGTATCACCACACCCGGGATCTCCGCCGTTATGCTGCGCCGCGCCATGCGCCGATCGCTCGTCGTCTTTGCACCCGACAAGTCCTAAACTAAGCTGAATTCATTGCCGTATCCGGCGGGTCTCCGCCACCCAGGGTCGAAACGCAGACTTGAACGAAGCCTTAGGAGCTTGCCGAGCAGTCGTCTTATTTCGTGCCGCGGCAGACTGTTCGCCTTTTTGCCGGCACCCGTTGCGGATTTCCTTTTTTCCGTCGTCGCACCTCAGCCCGCTGGGAAGCTCTTCGGGAGCCGGCCCGGCGTCTCAATGAGCATTGAAGAGGACCGACCAAAGAAAGTCAGCCCGGACAGCGCCGGCTTTATAAGCCGGGTCCGACTTCAGATCCGGGTCACCCCGCATGATGGGCCGAAAATCGGGTGCCGTTGTGGAGGCGCGGTTGTGGCAATTCATGCAGTTACTCAACACGCCATCTATGAAATGCGCCTCCAGCCACGGATTGAAGGCTACGTGCGGAGAGCCATCGGGCTCGTGCGGCAGATTCACATCGTACGAAGTGTTCATCAAGTAGTTTCGCCACACCCCTTGGAGCGAAGCGGGTCGCCCGGCGGCATACGGTCCGTCGCTCGGTCGGTCGTGCCACCAATAGGTCGCCCAGATCCAGTTGTCGATTTCCTTAGTCGTCAGATGAGTGCCAATGAAGGCGACGTAGTCACCCACCTGCAGTGGACGTCCTAGGACGGCCTTAACGAAACCCTGCAGTCTGATGTTGGTATTTGCCGTCGCTGCCATGGGGGTGTCGACGACCACGTAGTGGAAAGCGTCTTTCAACGAGACCACGTGCGCGTGAGGACGCGCCTGTCCTAGAAATGTCACGGTCGTTTCTTCATTGTTCGGAATATTCAGTCGTTGTGGATCAACGGCCACGACACGTTTCCAGGTCTGATAGGAGTTGCCCGTCTTAATCTGCGGGTTGCCATCGGGATCCCAGATGGGCATCGGCGTCACTTTGTCGGGGAAGATCGGCCACCAGATGGTCTTTAACGATACCGCGTTCGTCGGAAACGGGGACACTGTTTTGCTGCCTGGGATCTTCGGATCCGGCGCACCGGTCTTCGCCAATTCATCTAGAGTCGCCGTAAGGTAGAGTTTTTCGTGCCGAATGTGATCGTAGTTGGCAAAGTTGAACATCACCTCCGAAAGGATCGCGCTGCCCGCCGAAGCGTCGGTCAAAGATTGGCCCCGAAAGGAGCGCATCTGAGCAGGTACGGAGAAACGCAGCGCCCCACCGCGGCGCGGAGCCTTGTCGATCAAGGCGGCGGGGGACTGAAACGTCTCCGCCTCGGAAAACCACGTCTCAAAGACCGGATTTTTCCCGTCGGGCGTCAATTGAGTTATGCCGGCGAACACGCTCCAGGCATGCTTTCGTTGTGCCGCCAGGTCGCCGCTGAGCGCAAGCTTCTCAAGCACCGTTTTATCTCCCGGAAAATCAAAGCCGCTGGGGATATCAAAATACCCCGGTGGCGGACTCCCCTGTGCGAGTGCCGCAGGTAAGGCGCTGAAGAGACCCGCCAGGACCGCCCCGGCGCAAGCACAGATCTTCTGGAACATTGTGACCTCCTCGAGTGATCGTTCTTTAAAGAACGGTTAGGGTTGATAACCCCCGTCCATCCAGGCCTTAAACAGGTCAATCTTTCCTTGTGGCCACGGTCCGTCGCCCCCCTTCTCGGGCGGGGGTGGCATCACATGACCCTTTCCATTCAGCCGATCATAGATGACCTGTGCGTTGGCCTTAACGTCCTCATACTTCGACAAGTCGAAAAATTCAGACATGTGATCGATATCGATATCGGTAAAGAGCGGCCGAATATCATGCGCGAAGCCCACCGCCATCTCTCTACCCTCCCTGTTTGACGGCCATGAAGGAGGCGGTGTAGCCAGCGGGCGAGGAGCCGTGAGGTTTGGCCCGCAGAACCGTGCCCACGATCGCCGGAAGTTGCCCAATTCCATTCGGCCACATCGGGGTTAGGTACCCCACATAGTCGTACTCCCAGCCCGCGGTGGGCGAGTTGGGTCGCCCGGGGCCGGATAGGCGAATGACGACTTGTCCGTCCCGCAGATTCGCCTGGGTGCCCTTAAGATCAAGCACAAATCCTCCGCCCATGTCAAAAGTGCCAGTGACCGCACCGCCCGGTCCCGCCGCCAGCGTCATGACACCTTCGCCGAAGAGCAAGCCGAGCGCTTTGGTGGCTGACTGCGCATCGTCATTAACGACCACCTCGGGTTGGTTGCGATAGCTGCGGTAAGTCCACTTTCCATCGAGTTCGGGCGCGGTCGTCTGTCCTTTCGATTGAGGCGTAACCTCCTTCAGCGCGTGGCTGCTCGGGCGCATCTGTGCCGAGGCCGCACTGATGATCACGCAGACACCGATTAGTATGGTCGCGATTCGGGATTCAAAGTGCGATCTCAGCATGGTGGGTTCCTCGTAAACGAAAATTGAGGTTCTTCGGGCTTTTTGGCCACCAGCGGGCGGCGGCTACGGAGCGCTGGCCGGCGGATGACTGTCCGGCGCCCCGCTCGGTGACATCTTCATCCCGGGCATCCCTACACCCCCGCCGGGTTGGGAGCTGTCGGGAACCACGAGCACATTGGCCATCATGCCGCTGTCTTCGTGATCGAGGATGTGGCAATGCATCACGAACTCGCCAATGTACCGGTCGTAGGTCGTACGAATGTGCACTTGGTAGTCGTTCTGTACGAAGACGGTGTCTCGAAAGGCGTGCCACATGTGGCAGTACTGATTTTCTAAGCCGACGCTGTCAGGGGGCACCTGACACTCGCCCTTGGATCCGAAGATGCTTTTGCCCCCGTGGGTCACATCTATCACTTCGAACGGATTCACATGGATGTGAAAGATGTGCGGTTCTCCGGCAGAGGTGAGTACCCAGTCCTCGGTGGCCCCGACTTGCAACACAAAATTGGGGTCGATGGTATTCGGGTCATATTGCGCATCGTTCAACCAAAAGCCGAATTTCTTAGTTTTGGGGCTCGTGCCAATGAAGAACGAGACCTGTCGAGGCTTGGCCGCGTTGCTAGCTGAGCCTTCCTCGGGCATTCCGCGCCAGGGGGTGAGATCTCCCTGCAGTAGTCCCTGCAACGCGCTCGTGGGTAGCGCGGGGTTATCGTTCTGATTACCGTCATAGAGCGCACGATTCACGTAGTCGCCCAAATCGCCGACTACACTGACACCTGGGGTGACGATCACGGTTGCGAGCAGTTGCGTTTCATTGGGGCCCTGGCCGCCTCCGCCGGCCGTGGCCCTCTCCGCGGGCGTGGCTGCCTGGTTGAGTATGCAGTACGTCCCGGGGTGTGGGAAAACGATCAGCACGTCGCTGCGATAGCCCGGTTGAAGAAAATTGCTACCGATTCCCCCACTCACGGCGCTCTGCTTGACGCCGATCGGATGAATCGCCGTGCGAGTAATACCGTCCGACGCGATTTCAAATTGGGGAACGAGCTCAACGGGAGTGGTCTGGTCAGGCAACAACATCGGACAGAGCTGTTGCACCAGCGCCGATTGCGCCTTCGGAGCGCCGGTCAGAACGCCCCGCAGCGCCAATTGGACTTTGCTGCTACCCGAAGGCTTCACCATGGGCACAATCTGAAGGTTGATCGTGTCGTGAATCCCTGCATGGATCATGCGCCAGCGCTGCACTTGTCCCGCCGGTACGCTCAGCGTGGGTTGCACCGCCCCGTTGATGCTCGTAAAGCGCCCGCTGTCATCCCATACCGTCGGTGAGGCTAATTGAGGCCCAAAGCTCTCAACGACACCCACCTGGCCGATGTTGCAGTACCAGGAGCCGTCTGCGTGCTGCTGAAGTTTCCCAGCCGCGTCAAAGCAACCGTAAGGGATCTGTTGAAACACAAAAATCTGCTCCGGCATCGGGTGACCGGCCGGGTCGTGCAGGATCGTATCGATGTCACCCGGCTTGTCACCGGTAAAGGGCCGGTCTCCCCGTATTAGGAGCGCGCCCGAAGCTCCACTCGCGACCTGCATGGCGGTCGAGCCATGTCGGTGCGCGTGATACCAAAAGGTGCCGGACGGGTGATCCTCCGGGATGTTCACTTCGTATTGGAAATGACTCTGAGGCACGATGTTGAGCAGCACGTTGTCGCTGTTGCCGGCGGGCGAAACGTGAAGGCCGTGGAAGTGCAGATTTACGGTGTTGAAACAAGCAGGCCCTATATCACCGGCGGGCGGGCAGCTGGGATCCTTCGCATTGAGACTATTCTGCAGGTACACCCGCAGGGTGTTGCCCGGCTTGGCCTCGATGACGGGCCCCGTGAGGCATCCACCATAAGAGCGCAGACTAACCTTGTCCTTGGCACCTGTGGCGTTGGCCGGGTTATTGATCTCATTGGGGGCCACTTCCGCCACCAATCGCAAGCTAATGACATTACCTTCGTGCGTGATATCCCCGTCGGGCTGACAGGCTCCGATCGGCACGCCTGCTGCGGCGCGCAAGATACTAAGTTCGACCGTCGAGCGCTCCTCTAGATGCGGCGGCGCCAGAAACGGCTGAGGTACGGGTTCTGCGAGGCCGATCCCCGGAAGTCCGACCAGTAGCAGAATCGACACAGTCCGGTATCCGGCGCTCATCTGAGAACCCCCTCGTGCGCGGCCACCTTTGTTTTGTCAGCGGCCCGAATCGTCAATTTGCTCTCGACGCCTGTCAGGGTCAAGGTCCCGACGTTGTTCGGCGCCGCAGGGCATCCCTCGGGCCGTACCTTATCATTGTTGCATCCAGCATCAATCTAACTGTCTTGAGTGCAGTCCTAATGACAGGGAAGCTTCGGAAATTGACCGAGGATTACTAACGAAAGTATCAGTCGAAGATTTCTATTGGGTTTCTGACGTATCAGAACTTGAACCGGATGCTCGAATACCTTTCAAGCATCCGCGCATCAACATCCCAGTCGAATGCCCAAGCCACTCGCTGGATAAGGTGCAACGCCAATGCATTTCGTTCCTCAACTAAAGTGTGCGTACTCGAGAACGTTAAAGCCTCTATGAGCGGGTCCGCAGAATAGCGCAAATAGTATTCGCTTTCCGGCTGCGCCAGGTTCGAGACGATTAATGGGGTACCTTGGAAATTCTCAAGTTTCAAGCGAACGGAAACTGGTCCTCGATACCCCACAAGATCGTAGTATTTTTTTGCACTTGCAAACAAGCAATATGCCCTGTCCGTGATCTCGCTCATTCTGATGGCAGGATCGTGGGTTGCCTTCACCCCGTGCCGGAGAGGCGGTTGCCACAATGTTGATTGCTTATAAAAATACAATCCATGTATGTTCAAGTGCGTGTGGTATGTCCTTAGGCCCTGCCCCCCTGGCACGTGGATAATCAGCCCATCCTCGACCAAACGTGTTGGCGTTTCGCCCTTAATGGGGAACACGTCAGAAGTCCCCACCGGATCCGGCACGCCAATCTGGCGACATACAGCTTCTAATTCAGGCGCACGCTTTAGCGGAGTCGGGTCGGGGTAAACGGGCGATATCGCGAGTGTGAGCAGACACCTCTCGTTCGCAGGATCAGTGCTTGCATTGATTCCGGGCACTCCTCCTCGACGTAGTAGGTCAAATCTTTCGCTAGCCCGAACGAAAAGCCACTCTCTAAAGCTCTCGGCTTTTTCTCGTCGTTCTCCGATCCATGCAATTCTATCAAGGGACGCCAGTTCGTCCGGATCGTTTTGCCTCCCGGTGCGGATATAGACTTTTGTATTCTTCGAAATGGCGTGAGGAGCTTCCCTACTCTGCGGTACATGAATGACTACAAAAGCCCTGTCCTTCGCGTCATTCAGATACTCATGAATTTCCGGAATGATTGCCGGTGAAATGTTGTCGACGCATTTACTCATCACCTGTTCAACAATTCCGCGCCTGAATTCTGTTCCTAGCGCCGGAAGCTGTGGTCTGGCCTGGGCGTCTTCGGCGACTCCAATAATGATCTTCCCACCGAGAGTGTTGGCCATAGCGGCAACTGTCCGCTCCAGGTCACTTGGAATGGCTTGCTTGTAATCCAGAGTCGCGTTCTCGGCGATCTGCTGCTCGCAGAATCTCTGAACGTCATTCCATGTTTCTAAAGCATCCTGGTCTGAACTCATTAGCCCTAAGCCTCCCTACAGACAGCGACCGCTACATTAGTTCGAATTTGGCTGGAGCGCGCCTTTAGTAAATCTACCGGCCCCTCCTCGCAAGTGACCGCGACAGAGAAATATTCTGACTCAACGCAAATGACCACTCCTGGCCCTTCTGAGACTTCGCCAACGTCGTCAACCGAAGACACCGGACTGCGCCTAAAGTGACGCGGGAGACCATGTCTGGGCACCACAGCACCAGCGGAGCTCCTGCCCGAGGCTAGAATTACTCTAACTTGTTGAAAATTAAACACGTCAATCGCGGAGTTTGTGGAATACTTGTAGCGCTTAGGGTGAGATGAGGCATTGATTTGCGTTGATACGATCGGGTAATTATCCACGCTGTCCCGTGCATGCGGCTATCGTCCCACTGAGATTGGGCTCTGCGAGCTGAGTCCTGATTTAACAACGAAGTGTGACTATTTCAATATTGAAATGGGCTCGACGTCAATGAAAGCTTTGAATCTTGAGGAAGCGGCCGCGTTTCTCCACATTAATGCGGAAGAGCTACGCGCGCGTGCGAAACGCGGCGCAATCCCAGGCGCGAAAATTGGTCGACGCTGGGTGTTCCTAGAGAATGATCTCGCCGAGTTTATTCGCTCCAACGGTCAACAGGCGTCCAAGACTGACCAGCTACCGGCGGCGAACATTGACCAGGGGATTCGAGGGTTTCGGGGTCTGGATTTCAGCATTCGTGTAATGGCTTTAGCCGCAGCGCGGTCTGCCGCGGCAGCGGCAGACTTCAGCTTCTCTTCTTGAACCGGTAGCTGTCGTTGCCGGTCTCGATGATCTCGCAGCGGTGCGTGAGCCGATCGAGCAGTGCCGTGGTCATCTTGGCATCTCCGAACACGCTGCTCCACTCCCCGAACGTCAGGTTGGTGGTCACGATCAGCGACACGCGTTCGTAGAGCTTGCTGATCAGATGGAACAGCAGGGCGCCGCCGTCCTGCGCGAACGGCAGGTAACCGAGCTCATCGAGGATGATGGCATCCAGATACAACAGGCGCCCCGTGAGCCGCCCGGCGCGCCCTTCGCGCTTCTCGGTATCGAGCTGATTGACCAGGTCCACGACGCTGTAGAAGCGCACGCGCTTGCCTTGCTCGATTGCAGCCCGGCCGAGCGAGGTGGCCAGGTGCGTCTTGCCGGTGCCCGTGCCGCCGACCAGCACGATGTTGCGCGCGCTGGTGAGGTATTCGCCGGTGTGGAGCTGGCGGATCTGCATCTCGTTGACCGCAGACTCCTGGAAGGTGAAGCTATCCAGGTCGCGCGGCATCGGGAAGCGCGCCAGGCGCAACTGGTACTGGTAGGAGCTCGCCCGACGCTCGGCGATCTCAGCCTGCAGGAGTTGCCCGAGCCAGCTCGTCGGGGCGAGCTTCTTCTGGCTCAACGCCCCCAGGCTCTCCTCCAGCGCGCTGGCCATGCCCCTCAGGCGCAGGACTTTCATCTGTTCGATCAGTTGGGCTTGCATACACATCCTCCGATGTCGGGTTGACGGACTCGATCAGCCGCAGCACCTTTGGGCGCAGCAACTGGTTGTAGCGATCGCAGTTGGCCGCCGGCTCGCTGCACAGCCTCAGGGCCTCAGGCACCTGCAGTGGCGCGGGACGCTCTGGCTCGGCCGCGCGGTGCAGGAGGTTGACCACGTGCGCACTGCTCACGACCTGCTCCTCCAGCGCCGCGGCACACGCCTCGGTCACCGCTTCCAGCCCGTAGATCGCGACCATCGAGAGCACGTCGACGAACTGCCGGTCACCGTCCATATGTTTAGCCAGGCGTTCGCGCAGCCGCGTCATGGCAGAGGGCAGGTTCCAGTCCTTGAACGGTGCCCCGTTGCGCAGCGCCCCGGGCTTTCGGCCCCAGCGCTTCCACGTAGTGCCACGGGTTGTAGAGCGTGCGCCCGCGCTCGAAGCAGCGCGGATGCTCACCGACGTTCTGCCCTTCGCTATGGATCACGATGCGCTCGGCGTAGGCGCGCACGTTCACGACCCTGCCGACGGATCGGCACTCGACGCTGTAGCGGTTACGCTCGAACGACACCAGACACGTGCTCGAGACGCGCACCGTCTTCTCGGCATAGCCATCGAACGGCACCGGCATTGCTCGCAGCGCCGATCGCTCCTCGGCCCACACCGACTCGATCCGCCGCTCGGGCTCCTCCGGGTGCGCGCGCTCGCGCGCCAGCTCCCGGCAGCGCTCGCTCAGATGCTCGTTGAGTTCCGTGAGCGTCTCGAACCGGAGCTTGGGGGTAAAGACCCACTCGCGCACGTTCCCGACCTGGTTCTCTACCTGCCCCTTCTCCCAGCCTGCCGCCGGCGTGCAGGCCGTGGGATCGACCAGGTAGTGGTTGCACATCACGAGGAACCGACGGTTGTAGCGTCGCTCCCGCCCGGTAAATATCGCATCGACCGCGGGCTTCATGTTGTCGTAGATCCCGCGCCGGGGAACGCCGCCCAGGAACGCGAACGCGCGCGCATGGGCGTCGAACACCATCTCCTGGCTCTCGCGCGGATAGGCCACCAGGAAGAACGCGCGGCTGTGGCACAGGCGCAGATGCGCCACCTTGACCACCTGTTCTTCACCACCGAGCTCCACGTGCTCGTGGCTCCAGTCGAACTGGTACGCCTCCCCGGCATCGAAGCTCTGCGGGATGAACGCGCCGGCCGCCGGCCGGCGCGCCTGCTCGAAGCGCTTGACGTAGCGGCGCACGCCATCCACGGCGCCCGTATACCCCTCGAGCTGCAGCGCCTCGTGCAACCGCTGCGCCGTGCGCCGCTCCCGGCTCGGCAGCTGCTGCTCGGCTTTCAGCCACGCCTCGAGCTTCCCCAGGTATGGCCCGAGCTTGGGCTTGGGCTGCACGCGCCGCCGATACTCGAACGCCGCCCCCTCCGCCTTCAGCGCTCGCTTGACCGTGTTACGCGAGAGCCTCAGATCCCGCGCAATCGCGCTGATCGACTCCCCCTGCACCAGCCGCCGTCGGCGGATCTTCCCGATGGTTTCCACGCATAGCACCCCAGTCACCCCCGCCTGATCCGCTTTGGATCAGGCAGGGTACGGGGTGGTCAATTTTGGACGCCGGTTACACCCCGAACCTGGTCAGAATTGCACGCCTGTTTACAACTAAGGCAATAAGGCCGAGTACGGTCGGCCCCGCTGCTCTCGCCGAAAGCTTCACTTTCCATGATCTCCGAGCGAAGTCTGCAAGCGATGATGAACTGGATGTCGCCACTGAGCGCCTCGCCCACAACGACCGGCGAACTACCCAAAAAGTCTACCGACGCAAACCACGACGAGCACGCCCTGGCATCAAAATATTGGACACGGGCAGCGATATTAGACAGTGAGGTTCCCCTCGTCCGCTGTAATTTTACAATTACGGCACAGTCCGTTTGGGTCGGTCGTTAAGCCCACACCGATCTTTCCTCAAATTACGAATCGGTGAAGTCTTGAGCAGGAACGGAAATGGGCTGAATTCGATGAACTGCATCTACTCTAGAAGGTACCAGGCAAAACCGGCCGCACATAGTCGACCCAACTACGCGATTCTTGAACGGTAAGTGACCTACCCAATTTCACCGTTATTTGGCCTGCATGTTTAATCATTTGATCGCGCGACTTCTTGATAAGCGCGCTTCCACCTGTCGTTTTCCAGTCAAACTCAACCACTTCCGATTGTGGGCCTCGCAGCAGCACGTCCGTACGGCTGCCACCTTGGCCAGACCTAATGACTTCCTCGGCTGTGATACTCCATCCGGGTGGGAGCGCGTCACTTGGCAACACTCCAATTTCTTCCGCCGCTGCACTGTGAAAGATATTGCCAGCAGTCATCCGGTCGCCGCTCTGCAACGCGGCAACAAATTCGGGATTCTGTGCCACGCGTAGCGCGGCGCGCTGTCCAATCGCATCAACGGTCCTGGCCACCCGGTTGACATATTGGCTTGGGAACACCTGACCCAGAGCTGCCCTGTACTCCGTCTCAGATAACTTGGTTTCAAGTGCACCCTCGATGGGAGACATGGCCGCCGTTGTCTGGCCGGCACCCGATGTGTTGAGCATAGGACGTTGGGAACTGCCAATGTGCCTGTCCGTAGTGCTGACGCTATCAGCTGTCCCTCGACTGTGAATGTCAATTGCTGAATGGTCCGATACCCCGTTCGTTTGTGCTGCAGTACCCCGTGATCCAATCGAATCCGCACGGTTTAAGCCGCTTTGCAGTGGAGAAGTAAGCGACGGATTGCCCGTTGGCGGCGCAGCTAGGCGCTCAAGTGCTCCTTGATTATTTGGCGACTGGGCTTGTTCAGTCGCCCATTCATTCAGATTCGCGGGCGACGCTTCCACCGCGCCCAACTCAGTACGTCGGAGCAGAAGACGTTTATTCGCGATTCGAACAAATTCCCAACCGTCGACCGCCCCGCTCATCGCACCGGTTCGAATTGCGACGTTCAGAGCTACGAGTTGATAGCGAAGAGCAATGTTCTTCGCAAGCCATGTCATTTTTGGCGCAAGAGCTTGAGCAATTCCAACCAAACTCTTGAACGCCATTCCGGCTAGAGCTATTTGAATTGCTAAGTCACCGATTCGCTTGCCTGCATCATAATATTGCTGCGCAAGCATAAGGCGCTCGATTTCGCTGCGTTCCGAGCTTAGTGCGTTTGAGGCAGCAGCAAGCGGGTGCTTAAGAACTTTCATCACTGCATCGCGAACCTGTGTTGCCTCGCGAAATTTACGAGTCAGCATAGGCCAGTCAACGGCAGAGGCTCCTACGAACGCGAAAAGAGCCGCAATTTCGGGGCTCAACAACGCTAGTAGCGCGGCCACCAGAACTCCGACTACGTACGCAGAAGCTGCCGCGTTTAGTGCGCCAGCACCGATGCCGCTTATGAGTAAAACTGCGTCGGCACGGTCGAACTCCCATTTCGCACTGATGACGGCCGGGTCGACCCCCAGCGATACAAGATAGGTCCCCAATCCTTCGTATTTAGACAGCCTAAAGAGTTCGTCGCGCGCACCGGATCGATTTGCGAGATCCCCTAGCAGCTTGGCCAAAGCAACGGGCGTCAGACTCGGCTCAATCTTCCTCAATTTTTGGTAGACCCAGCCGGCCTGACTCGTATCACTCTGCGATAAATGACTGGGGACTTGATATATCAGACGATCCGCAATTTCGGTTGCGGCAGTAGCAAGGTATTCGTCTCCAGGCTTATATCCCGGGGTATTTGGCGGGTTCGTGCGCGCTCGACTAACTGTCGGTTGTGAATTAGCCATGTTTGCAACCTATCGACATGACCGTAGTAAATAGAGTCGACGCTGCCGCCTGAGTCCCACCATTTTTGGTTATCGATGGCCGTTCACGATTTCCAACTCGCACATCAAGAAGTTCCCCTCACGGTCCCGTGCTCACACTTAGTCCAGAACCTCCCTCCACAATGATCTTCTTCTCAATGTCGGGGTCCTCGAGCATTGCGGTGTCGCTTCGACCGGCAGCCAATCTGGCTGCCAATCTCAGGTTTTCCAATTCTGCGCGTCTCACTTCCGCCTTGACCTTGCGCACATCCTCAGCGCGATGCAGCAACTTGAAGTCTTCCAACAACGGATGGCTGCCTGGCAGGGCCTCGATGAACAGTTGCCCGGTCGGAACAATGATTTCATCCTTCGCGCGGCGCGCGATCTTGAGGTATGTCACGAGCTCGTCACGCAGTGCAGATTGTTCGTCGACGTTTCCTTTCGCTGCCACCCAGCGTGACTCGAAATCCTCCGGATTAAAGCTGTCCGTTCCGTCGGGATCCATGAGGCCCAGATAGTCGTTGACAAAGCCACTCATCATATAGTCCGTGAGGTGGCACGAATGAATAAGCGGAAAAATAATGTAGTTACCTTTGTATCCCAGAGGGTTGTCCAAGTCCGCCACCTGCACGAGTTGATGAACGGTCCCGCCTACGGTGGGAGTACACAGTTGTGTAACCTCTATCTCTGCGGTGCGCGTAGCATTGTTCATAGGCGCATTGTTCATCTGGTTTTGAGCCATTTGCGACTTTGACCCTTGGTGCACCGTCCCTATGATTTCCGATGAGCATTTTTCTCCCTTCTCAAAACAGGCCACAGGCACTTTGTAGAGCCGGAAGAAACGCTGGTCGACAGGCTCTTGATCCCAGATAGCCTGCATGTAAAAAATGATGTTTTGCTTTACGTGTATACGAAGCTGGTCGATGGAAATCCTGCGGTTGTACTGATTCTGAAGCGCTTCGGAATAATCCTTCGTCGCTGTCTCTAGCGCTGACGCGCCCTGCTTGAGTTTGTCTTGAGCATCGGCAAGAGCACCTTCGGCGTATTCCAGTCTCGTCTTCAGCGACTTGATGTTCGCATCAAAGACTTGTTTCGCCTCATCAGACGGATCGATTCCCATTGTGAAGAACTTTAGCTGCCCCGGCATATCGGGAATGGTGTCTCTTTTCAATTGTGTGGCAACCAATGTTTCGCGTAGGCTGTCGCGCGCGTCGAGTTGCTGCCGCGCGTTATTTTCAAGTGTCGCCAGCAAACTGCGTTGGGTATCCCAGTGCGTTCGCTTCACCTCGACCGAGAGCTCATCACCTGCAAATCCAGAATTTAGGTAGGTCAATGCGGGTCGTAACGAGTCATCGAGGAGCACGCGAGCGATAATCCATTGATATTGAAGTAGCCAGCCTTCGTTTATCTCCTCCGGGCTAGGTACATCTTGGGCCACTAGAATGACTGGTCGGACGCGATACAGAAACTCACTGATCAGATAGCGCCGCTGAAGCTCGTAAAATAGATAGGTGACCGTAATCTCGTTGTTCGGATTGCTGAGTTCCCCACTGGACGTTTGTTCGGTTTCCGTTGACGAAGTCGAGTCGACTTCCACCGCTCGCTCCAGACGATATTCCTCTGCGGCCTTAAGCGTTGCCTCATGAAGCCCTTTCTTGGTCGACGACGAAATCTGCTCCTGGTTTCCCCCAAACTCGCTCGTAGCGCCAATACTCCCGATGCCAATGTTGAACGACCCATTGGTCGTCATCTTGAAGTTGGTGGCTGACGTAGCGCGCTGCATGATGTCGTATTCCGCGCGATTGGTCTCCGAACTCTGTATCGAACGTGAGGACATTGATTTCTCAATTTCCTTGACCGCTCGAGTGGACTTGACATTTGTCTTCTTTGTGAACTTGCGTGTCTCACCTGGAGCGAGTGGAATAGTCGCCGCAAGATTCCCAGCCTGATATGGACCGGGTTCCCAGCGTTGCCGATAGGTCACCATCAGGCCGTAGTTATAAGTGTTGGGCACAAAGACGTCGAAAGCATAGGGTTCAACCAGTGCCTTCTGGATCGTCTCAATAAGATCCTCGAGCCGTCCTTTTGGACTTTGCGGACTGGCTATAGCGGCGTCCAAGATAGCCGTTCCCGTATCAAAATCTATTTGCCTTTTTTTCACGTCGATGTTGTCCGCATCGGCGGAGTCATTATATTGTTTTATCTCCAACGCACACTGCTGAACCGCAAATTGCTGATCGGGGGAAAGGCGATGCCAGCCTTCCATTGCCTTCGAACCAAACGCTCCCCAGACCTCGAGTGGTATTGCGTCGGCCGGCTGATACTGCAGGCCGGCAATCAACTCCTTAAGTTGATTGACATCCGCGGTATCGGGTGTGGGTTTCTGATCCGACTTGAGGAAATCATTCGTTTCAAGAAGCGTATATAGGTCCGACACCGCATTCTGAAGAGAGGCGTCGAAAGCGTGTAACCAAACATCCCTGAAGGCCATCTGCAGTACATGAAAATCGTGATAAGCCACAGCGTCGGCCGGTCCGCCGCGGAGATTCTTAATAGTAGTTAGGTCATCGAGAATGGCCGCCACATCGGGGCGTTGGGCCATGATCTGTCGAACGTTCTGTAGCAACCCCTTCAAAAGTGTCGTGACAGCATCCTTCGTCGAATTGCTTGCAAGACCCCCATTGATCCAACCGTCCAGAGTCTGTCCGATGGTTTGGTCCAGAACGACGAGCGCTACCAGCGCCTTCGCAAGCGAAGCTCGCGGAGCCCCGTCGAGAACTTTCTGAAGGACATCTTCAACCTGCTGCTGCAGAATGGGTTGAACCGATGCATCCGGCGGAAGCGGTGCAAGCAGATTCTTTAGTTGTTGTACCTGCGCGCCGGCTGACGCGATTCCAGCCAAAAACGTGGGATCCGGTTGAAGGTCCTTCAGTTGCTGATCGACCGCATTGAGAACTTGGTCGGCAACGGCGATCGCCAGGGGGGTTGGATCAGGCATGTTTGCGCACCTTCCTAGACTTGGCCCGAGCTGGCTTGAGTTCAGACGCGGACGACGGCATCAGATATTTGCGTATGAGATCCTCGGGCGAAGGCGCTAGGACTTCACGCGCTCTCACAAGACTCAGTATGTTCGAGACGGTGGGCAGAACCTCCGAGAGTTTGGTATCGAGTACTTTTCCGGAGATCTTGTTCTTCTTGATACCCAAGCCCAATTGAGCAACCTGAGTCTGAGTCAGTCGCAACCTCATCGGCTTGACTTTCACTTTCTTGATGCGGGCTATGCCTTCCTCAATGGCCTGCTGCTGTAGATTTGGTAGCTGGTCTGCTGCATTTAGCTTCCCACGAACGATGAGTGCTTTTTTTTGTGCGTCCGCATCTCGAAAATGAGGTGGAAGCGCCGACAGATTCTGTAGCTTTCCTTTGGCTATCCGTCGCGCGTCAGCCGCGCGCCGCTGCTCCTCCAAAAGTCTTGGCTCAATCTTGGTTCGAAGGCCGTCACGCAGATCGAATGCCCGAATTATCGGGTCCGCAAGTCCCTGAATTGCAGAATTGGTATCCCGGCCTTGAGGACCGGTCGAGAGCTGGAAGCGGTCGACTTGCATTTGAATGAGCCGAATTACATACGACTCCTCGGCGCCGGCGTCCAAGCGGGGCACGCTAGAAACATAAAGAATGCGTTCCTCGGTCGGTAGCGGGAACGGTCGACGCAGATCCTGCACATCTTCGGGCGCGAGCACCATCAGAACAAGATTAGGCCGAGGCTCATTTCCAGCAAATTCGAGGTCTTCCGTCGACAGGCTAAAGGCGCCATTCTCGTCAGTAAGGACAGAGCCCAAGCGACGCCCAGCCCCTCTCAGTAATTGAGCTACGCTGCCTTGCGCGCGTATTTCCTCTATCGCAAGGTCAGAATCAAACACAGCGACCACGAGGTTTCGAACGCCTAGACCTGACTCTTTAACTTGGATCAGGCCAGCAATTTTCTTCATTGAATACTCTCCAAAATAACGTGACTCGGAGAATGCGCCTGCCGTTTGCAAGAGAAGTGATCAATTGGCTCGCGAGGCGGACTCACCCACTTCGATTATTATTTCAGGCGAATCGCGATCACAGATTCCAGTTGGCTGTTCTAAGAGGCCTTATAGGCCGACCCCTTACCTATGTCAACGCAAATTCAACCAACTAAGGCGCAACAAATGGCGCCGACGTTCGCGGTTGGCCTCAGTAGCAACGGCGAGCTTCTCGACATCGGAACCTTCGCAGAGTGAATTCCGGTAGCGGTCATTCTTCGGCGAAAAAATCGACATTGGCCAGTCAATGGTCCGCGTCACTTGCGCTCAGCGATACACTGGTCGTAAGTTTTATTCTCAATCCTCAATTCCGCTACCGCTCGGCATTCTCGCGCGTCCACTTTGGCTTGGGTCACCGGCGGCAACCATCGTCACGTCTCGCGCGCTCGCCTTCGGCGGTCCACCATATATACCGCCGTCGCGTTCTGCTTAGGCTGTCAGGTCGTCGCGCGGCGTCTTGAGTAGCCGCAATACTTCGCCCAATTGCTTCTCGATTCGCCAGACATAGCGAGCCAGAAAGAAGAACACAGCAATCAACAAAGCCTGCCAATAACTGAAGTCCACCCCGTTTTACCTCATTCCGCATTATCGAGCCACGCTATCGAGTCATTGCGTTCACGCCGCGACCACGGCGAACACGCAACTAAGAGTCTTGGCCATTTTGCTTTGGGTCGTCGCAGTATCCCACCACTCGCAATAGAGTTGCCCCTTTTCGCCTAGCGTACTTCCTAGACGCTGCAGTGACTACGTGAGCTACAGCAGCACCGGGTCAATTCGCCGGCGCTTGACGCCATTACGACGACAGGCGCACTCTGCGGCCACAACACGGCGCAGACCGCAGTTCATGGACTCGCATAAATGATCTTTGTTGTTTGGTTCGCACTGTGCTTTGTCGCTTCAAGCATTGCCAGCAACAAAGGACGTTCCGGCGTTGGCTTCTTTTTCCTCGCCTTCTTTCTAAGCCCAATCGTCGGCATCATTGCTGCTTTGATCGCCGCCCCCAACGCGTCCGCCGTGGAAAGGCGACAAGTTGAGTCGGGGGAGAATAAGAAGTGCCCGTACTGTGCAGAGGTCATCAAAGCGGAGGCCAAAGTGTGCCGGTACTGTGGCCGGAATTTTCCTACGGCCTAGAGCCTCGCCGTGGTTAAAGAAGCAAATGCGCCGGGCACCTTCGACGTTGCGTTGTCATTTGTAAGCGCTGACGAACCGCTGGCACTCCAGCTGCAAGGGGCATTGCACCCGCCCCATTCCGTATTCGTCTTTCCAAAGGCGCAGGAGCAGCTTGCGGGACGCGATGGAGTCGAAGCGTTCCGCAGCGTGTTCCGTGAACGCGCGATGTTGGTGGTAATTCTTTACCGGCCGCCGTGGGGCGATACCCCTTGGACGCGGGTAGAGAAAGGCGCCATCTAAGAATTCGCGCTTGGGGCGGGGTGGGAGCATTTGATGTTCGTGCGGCTCGACCCTGACGCACCCGTACCAACGTGGGTTCCGAAGCCGCACCTTTATCTGGACTTCACCAAATATACGTTGAACGATCTGGTTGGCGCGATTAAGACGCGCTTGGTTGAACTTGGCTTGCAGCCGCAGGTTGTGACCCCGGCTGACAGAGCCGCGGCCATCGAAAAGCGGCGGGCCTTCGATGAAGAAACCCGCACCTTGCTGGGGCGGAGTCCCGCGGAGTTCATCACCGCGACGGAAGCGCTGCTAGAAGCAATCCGCGGCGAAGCGACCGCCGTAGCTGAACGTACCGGTTGGGATTTCGGCTACGGGCCGGGGGCAATTATCGGTGGTTTTGTAGTGAGCGCCCATGCTCAGGGGGTGCAGATAGTGGCGTTGCAGCAATACGCAAATACCGCGCGGGACGCTTACGTTGAACTCCGCGAGTACGATCAACACTTGACTATTGCAGTGCCCGGCAATAACTACTTCGCGTTCGACAAAATTGTTGTTGTGAGAACGACACGCCTTGATATTCGGCGACTGCCAGAAATCGGCTGGTGCTGGGAAGTGAAGGGACGAACCTACCCGGTGCAAGCCGCTGCCGAATTGATCCTAAACGTATTGCTCGATCGGATTGAAAAAGCGAACGAGAAAAGCAATAGGCGATAGGGCCGAGTGACCAGGGATACAACGCCATGAGATTCGTCGATCCCGAAACCTCAATGGATTCGTACAAATGAAAAATAGTGACAAGCCGAGCGACAAAGATGCAAAGAATTTACTAACGCCAATCCTTTTTCCAGCCGGCGGATCCTTCTTAGTTAGGTGCTTGGTGATGCAGAAACCCGAATCACTGGGAGTTGATCAAACTCTCACTTTCGAGCCATTGGTCGCCTTCGAACACCTTGCGGACGGCTCCTTCTTCCCAATGACAATTGGTGGCCGTGTACCGTACTGGGGGCAGGTCCGCGCGTCCGCCGCTGGCTGTGCGGTATATGGGGTCTGCCATTCTGAGAAGTGCGTGATCGCTTCTACAATTGGCGTTTTCCAGACAGTGCAGGCGTTCCAGGTTGAAGCCACGCGTGTTGCCGTAGAGAAGGTCAACGAAGTTCGGCAACAGAAGGGATACGAACTCTTGACGACCTAGCGCTGAAAGGAAGCACGCAGCCTGCGATGACCCACGACTCGCCCAGACGATGTGCCGCCGCAAACCACGGCTAGCGCGTACTGGTGCAAGGATATTGGACAAGGGTGGCGATATTGGACGTCGACCTTCAAATTGCCGATATAACTCTCTGATTTGATGGTGGCCAGGGGTGGAATTGAACCACCGACACGCGGATTTTCAATCCGCTGCTCTACCAACTGAGCTACCTGGCCGCCGGATGGGA
>DATFUG010000357.1:0-2539 GCA_035261025.1 Steroidobacteraceae bacterium
GCTGCAGCCCATGGGCTGGGATGCCTTCGGGCTGCCGGCGGAAAATGCCGCCATCGCCAACGGCGTGCCGCCGGCGCGCTGGACGCGCGAGAACATCGCCTACATGAAGCAGCAGCTCCAGTCGCTGGGATTCGCGCTCGACTGGAGCCGCGAGTTTGCGACCTGCGATCCGGAGTATTACCGCTGGAATCAATGGCTGTTCCTGCGCATGCGCGAGCGTGGGATCGCCTACCGCAAGACCGGCATCGTCAACTGGGATCCGCTCGACCAGACGGTGCTCGCCAACGAACAGGTGATCGACGGGCGCGGCTGGCGCACCGGCGCGCTCATCGAGAAGCGCGAGATTCCGATGTATTACCTGCGCATCACGGCGTATGCCGAGGAGCTCCTGGCGGCCCTCGAGGGCCTGACGGACTGGCCCGAACGCGTGCGCACCATGCAGGCGAATTGGATCGGCCGCAGCGAAGGGTGCGACGTGGTGTTTCCCTATGCCGACGACACGGCCGCGGTTGCGGGCGCCGGCAACCTCACGGTGTTTACGACGCGCGCCGATACGCTCTTTGGCGTGACCTTTGCCGCCATCTCTGCCGAGCATCCCCTGGCGGTGGCGGCCGCGTCCCGCGACCCGAAGCTCGGTGCCTTTGTCGAGGAGTGCCGGCGTGGCAGCACCATGGAGGCCGCGGTCGCGACCATGGAAAAGCGCGGCATGGCGACCGGCCTGCACGTACGGCATCCGCTGACCGGCGAGCCGATCGAAGTCTGGGTCGCCAACTATGTCCTGATGAGCTACGGTTCGGGCGCGGTCATGGGTGTGCCGGCGCACGACGCCCGCGATTTTGAGTTCGCGCGGCGCCACGGCATCGCGCTGCGTACCGTGATCAGGCCGGCCGGCGCGCTCTGGGATGAGGTCGGACCTGTATGGCAGGACCTCTACGCCGAGGCCGGCGTGACGGTCAATTCAGGCGAGTACTCCGGGCTCAGCTCCGCCGCCGCCGTGACCGCGATCGGCGGTGCGCTCGAGCAGCATGGGCTCGCCACACCGCGGGTGCAGTGGCGCCTGCGCGACTGGGGCATCTCGCGGCAGCGCTACTGGGGCTGCCCGATTCCACTCATCCATTGCGCCTCCTGCGGTGAGGTGCCCGTGCCCGACGCGGACCTGCCGGTGCGCTTGCCCGAAGACCTGGTGCCTGACGGCTCGGGCAATCCGCTGGCGAAATCCGAGGCATTCCTGCGCTGCACCTGCCCGCGCTGCGGCCAGAACGCGCGCCGTGAAACCGACACGATGGACACCTTCGTCGATTCCTCGTGGTACTTCCTGCGCTTCGCCTGTGCCGACCAGGACGCGATGCCGGTGGATGCTCGCGCACAGTACTGGCTGCCGGTCGATCAATACATCGGTGGCATCGAACACGCGATCCTGCACCTGCTGTACTCGCGCTTCTGGACGCGGGTGATGCGCGATATGCAGTTGATCAGTCTCGATGAACCCTTCCGCCGGCTCCTCACCCAGGGCATGGTGCTCAACCAGATCTACTTCCGGCAGGGGGCCGCGGGCCGCCCGGTCTATTTCAATCCGGCGGAGGTCGAGACGCGCTTCGACGCCGCGGGCAAGCGCGTCGGGGCGGTGCTGACGGGCGATGGCCTGCCCGTTGAGCACGGCGGGCTCGGCACCATGTCGAAGTCCAAGAACAATGGCGTCGATCCGCACGGCCTGGTGCAGAAGTTCGGGGCCGATACCGCGCGATTGTTCGTGATGTTCGCGGCGCCGCCGGAGCAGACCCTGGAGTGGTCCGACGAGGGCGTGCAGGGCCAGTTCCGGTTCCTGCGCCGCCTCTGGAAAGCGGTGTACGACCACGCCAGTACCGGTCCCGTGCCGCCACCCGGTGTGCCGGCGGCGAGCGCAGGAGCGGACGCGGCGGGCGCGGACCTGCGGCGCCAGGCCCACCAGACCGTCGTTAGGGTCACGGACGACATCGCGCGCCGGCGTGTCTTCAATACGGCGATCGCGGCCGTGATGGAGCTGCTCAACGCCGTGGCCCGCTACGACCACCAAAGCGCTCAAGCACGCGCCGTGCGGCACGAGGCGCTCGAGCTGGCGGTGCTGTGCCTCTCACCGATGGTGCCGCACATCTGCCACGAACTGTGGTTTGCGCTGGGTCACGAGCGCGCGCTGATCGACGAGCCGTGGCCGACACCCGATCCTGCCGCCCTGGTGCAGGCGACCGTGGAACTGGTCGTGCAGGTCAACGGCAAGCTCCGCGGCCGTGTGCAGGTGAGCGCGTTGGCCGACGAGGCCGCGGCGCGCGCCGCGGCACTGGCCGACGCCGACGTACGCCGCTTCGTCGGCACCTCCGAGCCGCGCCGCGTGATCTACGTGCCCGGCAAGCTCGTCAATATCGTGCTCTGATGCACAGCCCACGCAAGGCGCGATGGCAGGTGCTGGCATTGCTGATGCCGGCCTGGCTGCTGGCCGGCTGCGGCTTCCACCTGCAGGGCCGCCACGAACTTCCGCGCAATCTCGCCTCGGCGCGCATCCTGA
>DATFUG010000358.1:0-3488 GCA_035261025.1 Steroidobacteraceae bacterium
CGCGGGCCGGACCTGCCCGCGGGCACGCCGGTGCGCGTCACCGCCGTCGAGGGAGCGTTGCTGATCGTCGAAGCGGCCTGAACCACCGCGAAGGGGGGAGAACGCCATGGCTACTGCTGCGCAATTACTGGGTCGCAAGCCACGGGCCATCTATAGCATCGGGCCGGACGCTCCGGTTCTGGAGGCGGTGCGCCTGATGGCTGAATACGGTGTCGGCGCCCTGCTGGTGATGACGGGCGACGAACTCGTCGGCGTGATTTCTGAGCGCGACTATGCCCGCAAGGTGATCCTGATGGGCCGCTCCTCGAGCGACACGCCGGTGCACCAGATCATGACCAAGGAAGTCTTTACCGTCGAACCGGGCCTGGCGGTGGAGAAGTGCATGGAGATCATGACCAACCGCCGCTTCCGGCATCTGCCGGTCGTCGAAGCAGGCCGCGTGATCGGCATGCTCTCGATCGGCGATCTGGTGCGCGCGGTGCTGGCCGAGCAGGCACAGACGATCGAGCAGCTGGAAAGCTATATCCACAGCTGAAGCGGAAATCGGCGCCCCCGCCGCGGCGCGCGGCTCAAGGCACGTACATCCAGATGCCGGCCAGTACGGCCGCCGCACCCGTCCACCACGAGAACACCTGTCCGCCGCGGACCAGCCGCTCCAGCAGCACGAACACCATCAGCGCGGCGATCCACAGCAAGTTCATGACGCCCACGACGAACAGCAGCGCCATGAGCACCCAGCAGCAGCCGACGCAATGCAGGCCGTGCAGGAAACCAAGCCGAAGTGAAGCCGCCGCGCCGGGCCGAAACCCCCCGTGGTACTGGAAGAACTGGAGGGGTGCGCGGCATTGCGACAGGCAGGCGTTCTTGACGGGCAGCCACTGGTAAATGCCCGCGGCGATCAGCATCCCGCCGCCAAAGCGGTGGCTGCTGCTCGCCATCATGGGCGTCAGCAACGCGAGTGCGTCCAGCGCCCCTTGTGCGCAAGCGGCGAGTGCGGAAAACAGGATCCAGGCGCTGAGGTACCCGCAGGCGAACCAGACCGCCGGCGCCGGCCGCCGTCCCGCGGTCGCGTGCACGATGTGCGCATACATCAGCACCATTGGGGTGACCGCGGGCGTCATCATGCCCACCATCATCACCGCCCACATGCTGAAGATGAAAAGGAAGTGGACGTAGGTCCACGGCCTGAGGGCCGCAGCGGCGAGTGCCGGCGCGCTCATGTCCATGCCGGGCATGCCCGCGCTGGGCATGCTGGCCGCCATCTGCGCACCGAGCCAGATCAGGTAGCCCCAGGCCAGCGCGCCGATCACGAGCAGTGCCAGCAGGATCAGGATCTGATCGCCGCCCTGCGTCGCCCGCCTGCTGACCGCCATGCGGGAGCTACTTTCGCCAGTAAGCCGGCGTGAACAGGATCAGCACGGTGAAGATCTCGACGCGCCCGAGGAACATCGCCGCCGTGCACATCCACAGCTGGAAATCGCTGAGCGCGCCGTAGTTGCCGCCGGGCCCGACCAGGTTGAGGCCCGGTCCGACGTTGTTGACGCTGGCGATGATCGCGGTGACCGAGGACATGAAATCGAGCCCGGACATCAGCAGCGCGAAGGTGAGCACGACGATGGTGATGAAGTACAGGAAGATGAAGGCCAGCACCGAATAGACCACGCGATTGGGCACCAGCTGGCCCGCGATCTTCAGCGGCGCGACCGCCTGGGGGTGGACCAGCGTGAACATCTCCCGGAGCGATTGCTTGCACAGCACCAGCGAGCGGAACATCTTCATGCCCCCGCCGGTCGAGCCGGTGCTGGCGCACAGGCAGCTGAGGAACAGCATCCACATGGGAGCGAACACCGGCCACTGGCCGTAGTCGGTGCTGACGAGCCCGCAGGTGGTGGCCATCGACACCAGGTTGAAGGCGACGTAGCGGGCGGTGGTCAGGAAATCCGGATAGGTGCCGCTCAGCGACACATTGATCGAAACGAGCACGCCGCTCAGCACAATCCAGAACAGCATCCAGCGCGCTTCCGGATCGCGGGCATAGGTGCCCGGCTCGCCCTTGTGCAGGGCCAGGAAATGGGTCGCGAAGTTTACCGCGGCGATCACCATGAACACGGCCAGCACCGTCTCGATCAGCGGCGAGTGGTAGTAACCGATGCTGGCATCGTGAGTCGAAAAAGCGCCGAGCGAAAGCACCGAGAAGGCGTGGCAGATGGCGTCGAACCAGTTCATGCCGGCCGCCCGCAGCGCCAGCGTGCACGCGGCCGTAAGCCCGACGTAGACGAACCACAACAGGCGCGCCGTCTGCATGATCCGCGGCGCGAGCTTGGCATCCTTGATGGGGCCCGGTGCATCCGCGCGGTACATCTGCATGCCACCGATCCCCAGCAGCGGCAGGATCGCCACCGCCATCACGATGAGCCCCAGGCCGCCCAGCCAGCTTAAGGCGTGCCGCCACAGCACCAGGGCCCGCGGCAGGGTGTCGAGGCCGGACAGCACCGTGGATCCGGTGGACGACAGCCCCGACATGGCTTCGAAGAACGCCCGGGTGAAGGACAGTTCCGGTACCAGCAGCAGCAGGGGCACGGTCGCCATGGCCGTGAGCGCCACCCAGGTCAGCGTCACCAGCAGATACCCATCGCGCGCCTTGAGCTCGGTGCGGAAGCGCTGGGTGGCGGCGCGGATCAGCAGGCCCACGACGAGGCTGAGCAGCGCGCTGGTGAGAAAGGCGCTGATTGCGGTCTCGTGATAATAGAGCGCCGTGCCGATCGGCAGCAGGAACAGCACGGCGAACAGCGCCAGCACCGAGCCGAGCAGATGAATGACGCTGATCAGCGAACGCATCCGCCTGCGCCCTTCAGCTCTCGCCCTGGAACAGCCGCTCGACCGCCTCGATGTGGCGGTGATCGGAGAGAAATACGATCAGGTGGTCCTCGGTCTCAATGAGCGTGTCGTGGTGAGCCATGATCACCTGCTCGCCGCGGGCGATTGCGACGATGCTGGCCCCCTCGGGCAGCTCGAGGTCCTCGATGCGCCGGCCGATCACGCGGGAACGGTCGGTGGTCCCGTGCACGACGACCTCGATGGCTTCCGCCGCGCCGCGCCGGAGCGAGTGCACGCGCACGATGTCGCCGCGCCGCACGTGCGCCAGGAGCGAGCCGATGGTGATGGTCTGGGGCGAGATCACGACGTCGATGTTGCCCCGCTCCATCAGCTCGCCGTAGGCCGGCCGGTTGATGAGCGCCATGACGCGCCGCGCGCCGAGGCGCCGGGCGAGCATCGCCGCCATCACGTTGGCCTCGTCGGAATTGGTGAGCGCCGCGAACACGTCGGCGCTGTCGATGTTCTCCTCAACCAGCAATTCCTCGTCGGCCGCGTCACCCTGCAGCACGATGGTGTTCTGCAGCAGCTCCGAGGCCTTGCGCGCACGCCGCGGATCGCGCTCGATCAGCTTGACCTGGTGGGTCTGCTCCAGCGTGCGCGCGAGGCGCAGG
>DATFUG010000359.1:0-2861 GCA_035261025.1 Steroidobacteraceae bacterium
CAACCATCTGGGCACCGATCGCGATCTTGCCGCACTTGTGCGGGCGGTCGAAGTGGCCCGTGAACTTGGCAGCAAGGCTGCACTCGACAGCGTCCGTGAAGCGGAGGTTGTACCAGGCCCCAATGCCACCAATCGAGAGGACCTGCTTGACCTCGCTCGGACAGGGGCAGCGAGTTTCGGCCACGCGGTGGGTACCGCGAAGATCGGCACCGGCGCCGATGCCGTGGTGGACAGCGAACTTCGCGTCCACGGCCTTCGCGGCCTAAGGGTGGCGGACGCGTCCGTCATGCCGTCGATTATTTCGGGGCCGACCAATGCTCCGACGTTCATGATCGGGGGCCGCGCTGCTGCACTAATCAAAGCCGATAGACGATGAAGGCGTGACTATGTCCTTCACTGTTGACGTTCACCACCACATTCTTCCCGACGTCTTCTGGCGCGCCACGAACGACGCTCACAGTCCCGTTGGCGGCATAATGCCCGCACCTTGGTCGAAGGAATCCACTCTATCTTACATGGATGAGGCTGAGATCGACGTTGCGATAACCTCAATCAGCACGCCGGGCGTCCATATGGGTGATGATTCCGCCGCGCGCGATCTTGCCCGCCGCGTGAACGAACTGTCGGCAAAGTTGATCCAGGAACGACCCGACCGCTTCGGCGGCTTCGCAGCTCTGCCGCTGCCCGATGTCGACGGTGCGTTGCGCTCGCTGGAGTACGGCCTGGATATTCTCAAGCTGGATGGTGTCGTTCTGTTCTCCAACGCGCGCGGCATCTATCTCGGGGATGCGCGATTCAGGCCGCTCTTCGATGAATTGGAGCGGCGCAGGGCGGTGGTCTTCTTGCACCCAACGTCATCCCCAGACGCCACTGCCCACCGCCTTGGACTACCGGATTCATTGATCGATTTCACTGCGGACACGACGCGGGCAGTGGCGCAACTACACTACGGAAATACCTTCGCGCGCACCCCAAACGTGAAATATGTCATTTCTCACGCCGGTGGCACGATTCCCTATTTGGCGACACGTATGTCAATCATTGACGAGATGAACGCGATTCCTGGTGCGGAGGAGCGCGGGACCGCGGCGGACACGCTTGGCAGACTCTATTGGGACACGGCGTTGTCGTGGCGGCCACCTGTCCTGCGGATGCTTCGTACAGTGGTCGGCATGGGCCAAGTGCTTTTCGGCTCGGACTATCCGTATCTTCGCCGAGATCTGGCCGTCGCCTGTCGCCATGAGGTGGAGACCAGCACGGAGCTGGACAGCAATGAGGCGCGTGCAGTCCTGGCTGGTAACGCACTAAAGCTGTTCCCACGGCTGGAAAAGCGCGTGCCGAAGGATTGGAAGACCCGGCTGCCTTCCGTTCCGCAGTTTAACCTGGAGAGTCATCGATGAACGCCCTTCAAAAGTATTCCGAGCTTGGTGGCCGCATCCTGCTGTCCGTGCTGTTCCTGCTCTCCGGGCTCAGCAAGATCGGCGCATACACAGGGACCGCGGCCCACATGTCGGCGCGTGGGGTGCCTGCCGCGCTCCTTCCGGTTGTCATCGCGACCGAAGTTCTCGGCGCGCTCGCCATCATCGTCGGCTGGAAGACTCGAGTCACCGCCTTTCTGCTCGCCGGCTTCGCACTGCTGACGGCCTTGGTCTTTCACAGCAATTTCGGCGATCAAATTCAGATGATCATGTTTCTCAAGAATGTGTCCATCGCCGGCGGCTTCCTGTTGCTCGTGGCCTATGGGGCAGGTGACTTGAGCTTCGATCGCCGCTTTGCCCAATCCGTCAACAAGAGGAACTGACTACTGCGGAGGGCCCGCGGCAAGCCGCAAACTGACAGTGTCATCGGGACAGGGATCAATGTCCCAGTTCTCGTGCGTTGGCGGCGAGCGTTGCCATGTTGGCATTTGACAGCGACGAGCCCACTGATTGAAAGGGCGGTCGCTGCTCCGCGGCGTGCTCTACTTGGCCTCGCATCGCGATCTGGCGCGATGTGTCTCCTAACGCACCAGAACCGGCCAGACGCCCGTTACGATAGTCGGTAAGGGCCTGCTGCGCCGAGAGGATCCAAAGTGGAAGTACGTCTTGGTGCGAACCAACCGGTAGTTGAACAACATCGTGAGGCAGGACCACCGGGTGATCAATCGGCGCTGTCAGTCGACGTTGGGCTTCAAGTCAATCCGGACTGCAGCTGTGACCCTCTCTGGAATCGCACTGGCGCATCTAATCCGGAGGCGACAGTTCAAATTCTGGCCCGGTCGCAGGGATTCCTGGTCAATCATTAAACAGTAGGACCGGGCTCTGGCAGACCCGGCACAGTCTTTTGTGCCGCCATCCGTCTCGCCAGGTTTCCGCTGATGCACCAGAGCCCAGTCGGGGTCTCAGTGTATCTAACTAATTGTTCTTTAAGAGAAAGTGCGCCTACCGCCGTAGTGAGGCACGATCCCTCCGAGAGCGCGCACACTGCTGCGGAGGGGCTTGCGCAGACTATCGAGTATCGTTTCCGCGAGTTCGTCGTCTAGTCTAGTACACGCTCAGGAAAGGTGAGTACACGGCGTTGGACCCAACCCCCACCCCAGCCAATGCGCCCTTGGACGCCGAGGCGACCGATGTCGAACGGCTGTTCCGAGAGCACAACGCTGCCCTGTTACGGTTCATATGGGCAAAGATTGGCTCAGAACAGGAAGCTCGAGAAATCGCCCAGGAGGCCTACGTTCATCTCCTGCAGCTGCACCAGCCAGTGGCGATCAGCTATCTGCGAGCATTTTTATTCAAGACGGCGGCCAATCTGGCGATCGATCGCCTGCGCCAGCGAGGCCGACGCTTGCACGTGACCGCCATGGCCGACGTGGATTTCGCCGT
>DATFUG010000360.1:0-4202 GCA_035261025.1 Steroidobacteraceae bacterium
GCGTCGTCCACCTATGATGCGACCATGACGCGCCTCATAGAGGGGAACCTCGTGAAGGTCTGCGCCTGGTACGACAACGAGTGGGGCTTCTCCAACCGCATGCTCGATACCACGTTGGCCTGGTCGCGCGCGGCCTGAAGCGCCGGGCGTCCTACCCATGGGGATATTGCGCATGGCGGATCTGGCGCTGGCGGGCAAGCGGCTGCTGATTCGCGAAGACCTGAACGTGCCCATTAAGGACGGCGCGGTCGCCAGCGACGCGCGCATCCGCGCCGCCGTTCCCACGATCCGGATGGCGCTCGAGAAAGGCGCAAGAGTCATGATCCTCTCGCACCTGGGGCGCCCGAAGGAAGGCAAGTGCGAGCCGGAATTCTCGCTGGCGCCGGTGGCCGTGCGGCTTTCGGAATTGCTGGGCGCGCCCGTGCCGCTGGCCACGAACTGGCTCGACGGCGTCGAGTGCGCGCCGGGCAGTGCGGTGCTGTGCGAGAACGTGCGCTTCAACAAGGGCGAGAAATCCGATGATGAAGCGCTGGCGCGCCGCATCGCTGCGCTGTGCGATATCTACGTCATGGACGCCTTCGGCACCGCGCATCGGGCCGAGTGCAGCACGCACGGCATCGGCCGCTACGCGGCGGTGGCCTGCGCCGGACCGCTCCTGGTGGCCGAGCTCGAGGCCCTCGAGCGCGCGCTGAAGAAGCCGGCGCGCCCGTTGCTGGCGATCGTGGCCGGATCCAAGGTCTCGACCAAGCTAACGGTACTGGAAACGCTGCTGGAAAAAGTCGACATGCTGATCGTCGGCGGCGGCATCGCCAACACCTTCCTGGCGGCCAGCGGCGTGCAGGTGGGCAAGTCGCTGTGCGAGACTGAAATGCTCGGCATGGCGCGACGGCTCCTGGAGCGCGCCCGCGCGCGCGGCGCGGCCATTCCGCTGCCGACCGACGTGGTGGTGGCCCGGGAATTTGCCGCCACGGCGCACGCCGACGTGCGGGCGGTCGGCGAAGTGACTGCGGAGGAGATGATCCTGGACATCGGACCCGACACGGCCGAGCATTTCAGCGCGCTGATCAAGTCGGCCGGTACGGTGCTGTGGAACGGCCCCGTCGGCGTGTTCGAGTTCGATCAGTTCGGCGAAGGCACGCGCGCCATCGCCAATGCGATCGCCAGCAGCGCCGCCTACTCCCTCGCCGGTGGCGGCGATACGCTGGCGGCCATCGAGAAATACGGCGTCGCGGACGGCATCTCCTACATTTCCACGGGCGGGGGCGCATTCCTGGAATTCGTGGAAGGCAAGACGCTGCCGGCGGTCGCCATGCTGCAATCGCGCGCCGGAGTATGATCGATCCGCCATGGACACCGCACGCCGCACCAAGATAGTCGCCACGCTGGGCCCGGCCACCGATGATCCTGCCGTGATGGCAGGCATGATCGAGGCGGGGCTCGATGTCGCCCGCATCAATTTCTCCCACGGCACGCGCGACTCGCAGCGCCGGCGCGTTGAACTGGTGCGCGCCGCCGCGCTCACCGCCGGGCGCAACGTGGGCATACTGGCCGATCTGGCCGGCCCGAAAATCCGCATCGAGAGTTTCGCCACCGGTTGCGTGCAGCTGGCCGAGGGCGCGCCGTTTGCGCTCGATACGGCGCTCGACGCCTCCGCGGGCAACATCAACGAAGTCGGCTGTGCCTACCAGAATCTGCCCGCGGACGTGCGCGCCGGGGACAACCTGCTGCTCGCCGATGGCCAGATCGTGCTCGGGGTGGAGCGGGTTGCCGGCAGCCGCATTTACTGCGTGGTGCGCGTGGGCGGGGAGCTCTCGAACCGCAAGGGCCTGAACCGCCAGGGCGGCGGCATTTCCGCACCGGCACTCACCGAGAAGGATCTGGAGGACGTGCAGCTGGCGGCCGAGCTGGGCATCGATTACCTGGCCGTTTCATTCGCGCGCGACGGGGATGACATGCGCCGGGCGCAGAGCGAACTGCGCAAGTGGCGGGGCGAAGCCCGCGTGGTCGCCAAGATCGAGCGCCATGAGGCCCTCGACAACCTGGCCGGGATCCTCGCCGTGACCGATGCGGTGATGGTCGCGCGCGGTGATCTGGGTGTCGAGATGGGCTACGCCGAACTGACGGGATTGC
The DNA here is from genome assembly GCA_035261025.1 of Steroidobacteraceae bacterium. GTDB lineage: Bacteria > Pseudomonadota > Gammaproteobacteria > Steroidobacterales > Steroidobacteraceae > FEN-1191. The sequence goes on from DATFUG010000360.1 coordinate 2,131, forward strand.
AGAAGACCATCATCCGCCAATCGCTCGCCCGCAATCGCGTGGTGATCACGGCCACGCAGATGATGGAATCGATGATCCAGAATCCGATGCCGACCCGCGCCGAAGTGAGCGACGTCGCCAATGCGGTGCTCGACGGCACGGATGCCGTGATGCTCTCCGCCGAGACCGCGGCCGGCAAGTATCCGGTGAAGGCCGTGCAGGCGATGGCGGACGTGATCCGCGGCGCGGAAAAATATCAGCTCGGAGCGCCACCGGGCGTGGTCCGGGTCGAGGATGAGTTCAGCAACACCGAAGAGGCCATCTCGCGCGCGGTCATGTATACCGCCAATCACCTGCGCGTCCGCGCCATCGTCGCACTGACTGAATCAGGCCTCACGCCGCTGTGGATGAGCCGGATCCGTGCGGACATTCCGATCTTTGCCTTCACGCGCCACCCGGTCACGCGCCGCCGCGTGACGCTTTACCGCGGTGTCTACGCCGTGCCCTTCGACATCACGCATACCGATCCGCAGCAGCTGTATCACGCCATCTTCGATCAGCTGCTGGGGCTGCGCCTGGTGGAAATCAACGACCTGGTGATTCTCACCAAGGGCGACATGACCGGCATCGTCGGGGGCACCAACTCCATGCAGATCGTGCGGGTGACGCAGCGCTAACCGTGCGCACCCGGGGCTGCGGGCCGTAGACGGGGCACCTATGGCCGCGAGGGATCGCGAGGGATCGCGAGGTATCACGGCAACTTCCTCAAAACCTTACCATCACCGTCGAGGAAGCTGAGGCTGGGGGTGCCGTCTGCCGTCACCTGCATCTGGATGCGCTGGCGGCCGCGGCCATCCATGAGCCGCACAGTGGCTGTGCCGTCGCCCCGTCGGCCGACCCAGACTCGCTCCCGATTGTCGTCGCCAGTCAGACTGTCGGTCACGCTCAGGCCGGACATCCGATCGTCCTTGTCGTCAACCCCGATGAGCTGCACGACCTCATTTGCGCCGTACTTGTCAAAGGACAGGCTTCCGCCAGAGTCTTCGACCTCGCCTTTTGAATTCAGATGACCTCCGAAGATCAGGCCGCCATCTTCACTGGCCTCGTCGTTGTAGAAAATCATCCCGGCCTGAGGCCGCGCGAACGCCCGCTCCTTGCCGTGCACGATAATTCCCGGCAACTCGGCGTGGTTCGAGATCACGAGCCGGAGCGTGCCATCCGGCTCAACAATATTGATGCGCTGAACGGTCAGCTGCTCGAGCGACTGCCGGCTCGAGTGTTGGAGGCCATGCAGCAGGAGGACGCCGAGTATCGCGGTTACCGCACCGGAATAGACTGCAAGAAGCCACTGCCCTTTGCTCATATGAACCTCCGCATGGGACGCAGACGCCTGCTGTTCAGCCCGCGGGCTTGACCAGGGTCTGCAGATCGACCAGCAGCTGGGCGGAGTGCGTCTTGGGATCGACGCCGGCGTAGTGCTTGGCGATGCGGCCCTGCGGGTCGATCACGAAGGTGTCGCGGCGGGCAAAGCCGATGATGTTCAACACGCCGTACGCCTTTGCGACCGACTTGTCGGTGTCGGCGAGCACCGAGAAGGGCAGGCTGTACTTGGTGGCGAACTCCTTCTTCGAGGCCACGTCCTGCACGCTGATGCCCAGCACGTTCACGCCCAGTTTGCGGAACGCGAAAATATTGTCGCGGAAATCGCAGGCTTCGGTGGTGCAGCCGGGCGAATCGTCCAGCGGATAAAAGTAGACCACCACCCACTTGCCTTTCTGGTCGGCCAGACTCACCCAGGCCGCATGCTGATCCTGCAGGCGAAAGGCCGGCGCCGGTGTGCCCATCGCAGGATCGGCGGAGGCCGCCGCGGGCACCCCTAAGGACAGGAGCGCTGCGAGCAGCACCGGGAACAGGGCGCTTAGGCGCAAAACGAGACTTCGGTTCATGTCAGGGCTCCACGATTTCCGGTTATCTTATGCGCGTGAACGCACCTCCGTCACTGAGTCCCGGGGCAGGGGTCGGGAGCACTGTCGGCCTGGTGCTTCCAGGGGGCGGTGCGCGCGCGGCTTACCAGGTCGGGGTGCTGCGGGCCA
>DATFUG010000361.1:0-8605 GCA_035261025.1 Steroidobacteraceae bacterium
CTCCTCGGCCAGCTGCACATCGGGGAGGTGCGCAACACGCTGGGCATGTCGCTCTCGGGCGGGGAGCGGCGCCGGGTCGAGATTGCCCGCGCCCTGGCGGCGGAACCGAGCTTCGTACTGCTCGACGAGCCGTTCGCGGGCGTCGATCCGCTCTCGGTGGCGGACATCCAGCGCATCATCCGCGAACTGGCGGCGCGCGGCATCGGCGTGCTGATCACCGACCATAATGTGCGCGAAACCCTCGGGGTCTGCGCACGCGCCTACATAGTCGATCGTGGCACTGTAATCGCATCGGGTTCCGCGGAACAAGTGCTTGCCAACCCGCAGGTTCGTGAGGTGTACTTGGGCGACAGTTTCCGTCTTTAGGACCTAGCGGGCCCCCCATCATTGCTTAAAGCCTCCCTGCAGCTTCGACTGGGCCAATCGCTGACGATGACACCGCAGCTGCAGCAGGCCATACGCCTGTTGCAGCTGCCCACCATCGAGCTGCAGGCGCACATTCGCGCCGCCCTCGAGTCCAACGTCATGCTCGAGCAGGACGAGGAATCGGACACGGCCACTTTCCGGCCCCTGGCGACCACCGAGATGGGCGGGGAGCCGGCCCCCGAGGAGGCCGAGGCCAGCGTCGAGGTCATCGAAGAGGGCTGGAACGACCAGAGCGTCGGGCCCGCGGAGAACCCCTGGAGCCCGGGCGACGATGACCGCCAGCCGGACATCGCCGATGAGCGCGGCCAGAGCCTGCGCGAGCACCTGCTCTGGCAGCTCGAGCTGCCCAGGCTCAGCGCGCGCGAGCGAGCCATCGGCCGCGCGATCATTGACGCCATCAACGACGATGGGTACCTGGGCGACTCGCCGGCGGATGTTGCAGCGACGCTGCGGCCGGAAATCGACGCCACCGAGGAGGAAATCACCGCGGTGCTGGCAATCGTGCAGGGCTTCGACCCCTCCGGGGTCGGCGCCCGCACCTTGAGTGAGTGCCTGGTGCTGCAGCTGCGGCTCCTCGATCCGGCCACCCCGGGACTCGCCACCGCGCACACCCTGGCGCAACGCCATCTCGACCTGGTCGCCCGGCGCGAATTCCCGCTGCTGCGCGCCGCGCTCCACGTCAGCGATGAGGAGCTCGAGCAGGCGCTGGTGCTGGTGCGCGCCTGCCATCCGCGGCCCGGCTCTGTGGTCAGCAGCGCGGCCCCCGAATATGTGGTGCCCGACGTGTTTGTGCGGCGCACCGCGCGCGGCTGGTCGGTGGAGATCAATCCGGCCACGATCCCGCGGGTGCGCGTGAACCAGAGCTATGCGCAGCTGCTGGGGCGCGGCGCCGAACACGCCACCATGCGCACGCAGCTCCAGGAGGCGCGCTGGCTGCTCAAGAGCCTGGAAATCCGCAATGACACCCTGGTCAAGGTGGCGCGCTCGATCGTCGCGCGGCAGAGCGCGTTCCTGGAGCGCGGCGAGGAATTCATGCGGCCGATGATCCTGCGCGACATCGCCACCGCCATCGAGATGCACGAATCCACGGTGTCGCGGATCACCTCCGGCAAGTACATGCACACGCCGCGCGGCGTGTTCGAGCTGCGCTATTTCTTCTCCAGCCAGGTCGAGGGCGCCGGCGGCGGCGGCGGCACCTCCTCGACCGCCATCCGCGCCAAGATCAGGAAGCTGATCCGCGAGGAAGCGCCGGCCAATCCGCTGAGCGACAGCCGCATCGCCGAGCTGCTGTCGGCCGAGGGCATCCCGGTCGCGCGCCGCACGGTAGCCAAGTATCGCGAGTCGATGGGCCTGGCGCCCTCCAACGAGCGGCGACGGCTCCGTCCGCCATGAGCCCAACGGCACAGCATCCCCACGTATCACGACAAAGGAGTAGCCCATGCATTTGAGCGTCACCGGCCATCATGTCGAGATCAGCGCCCCGCTGCGCAGCTACGTGGAGAAAAAGCTCGAGCGCCTGGTGCGCCACTCCGATCACGTGATCGACGCCCATTGCGTACTGACGGTCGAGAAGCTCCAGCAGCGGGCTGAGGCGACACTGCACCTGCGGGGCGAGACCGTCCATGCGCTGGCCGAGGACGCCAACATGTACGCGGCGATCGATGCGCTCGCCGACAAGCTCGACCGGCGGGTGCGCAAGCACAAGGAAAAGATCTCCGATCATCATGCCGCCGAGGCGCAGAAGGGCGCGCGCGTCTGAAGGCCGGCGGCGGCCGGCGCGCAGGCGATCTGATGCAGCTCATCATCCTCAGCGGCCTGTCGGGAGCGGGCAAGAGCGTGGCCCTGCACATGCTCGAGGACCTGGGCTACTACTGCATCGACAATATCCCGGCAGCCCTGCTCAAGGCCTTCATCTCGCACACCGTGCGAAGCGGCGAGAAGGTGTATGAGCGCACGGCGATCGGCCTGGATGCGCGCAACACGGACGCCGAGATCGCCTCGGTCCCGACGCTGGTGGATGAACTGAGGCGCAGCGGCATCGACTGCGAGATCCTGTTCCTGGTGGCTGGCGAGGAGGAACTGCTACGGCGCTTCGCCGAGACTCGCCGCGCCCACCCTCTGAGCCGCCAGGGCGAGAGCCTGCGCGAGGCCATCGCAACCGAGCGCCGCCTGCTCGAACCGATCGCCAATCGTGCCGACCAGGTGATCGACACCTCGCGCCTAGGGGTGCACGACCTGCGCGACCTGATCAACCGCCGTGCCGGCCCGCAGGCCAGCGACCGGCTCTCGCTGCTGTTCGAATCCTTCGGCTTCAAGTACGGCATTCCCGGGGATGCCGACTTCGTCTTCGATGCCCGCTCGCTCCCCAACCCGTACTGGGACAAGTCGCTTCGTCCCCTCACTGGCCTTGATCCGGCCGTCATCCGCTTTCTGGAGCAGCAACCCGCCGTGGGTGCGTACATCGATGACGTGGCGAGTTTCCTGGAGACGCGTATTCCCGTCTACCGCGAAAGCGCGCGCCGTTACCTCACGGTCGCGGTCGGCTGCACCGGCGGCCAGCACCGCTCGGTGTACATCACCGAACGGCTCGCGGAGCGCTTCGCGCGCACCCTGCCTGAGGTGAGCGTGCGCCATTCGGCCCTGCCGCCGACCGTGCGCTGAGCGGCACGGGGGCTACGATTCCTCAGGATTCCAGCGGCGAAACTCGAGCAGGTCGCCGGGCTGGCAGGCGAGCGCGGTGCAGATCGCCTCGAGCGTGGAGAAGCGGATCGCCCTGGCCTTGCCGGTCTTGAGGATCGACAGGTTCGCCACGGTGATGTCGATTTGCGCCGCGAGTTCGGTCAGCGTCATGCGCCGCTCGTGCAGCATGTCGTCCAGGTTCACCAGGATGGCCATATCAGACCGTGCCTTCGAGGTCGGCGCGCATGCGTGCGCCCTGGGCGAACACGCCCGCGAGCACGAACAGCAGCAGCACCGCCAGCCAGGGCGCGAACGAGAACGCGCCGATCCGCCCCTGCTCCCACACCGCCGCTGCGATCGCCGCGACGATGAACCGCAGGCCTTCCAGCCCCAGCACCCGCCACGCGATCGCCTCCAGCCGCTGGGCGTTGTCGAGGATGAAAGGATCGCCGACGCGCACCGTGTCGATGATCGCCAGGAGCCGGCGCAGGATCGTGTGCACGATCGCCGCGCCGACCACGCCGACAACGACGATCACGCGCAGTCCGAGCCCGGCCAGCGGATGCGCGTGCACCAAATCGAAGCCGAGCGGACGCTGCGGCCAGCCGGCAATGAAAAAGCTCCAGGCCAGCAGCGCGGCGATGGCACAGGCATAGACGATGTTGAGGACCATCAGGCCGCGGACGACAGGCCGGGCGACGCTGAGGGCTTGAACGCTGGTTCGGGTCACGGACAGTCTCCATATATATCGCAAAACGATATTGTACACATCGATAAACAATATGCAACACTAGCCATAACGCTTGGCGTTAAAACCCCCCTTCAGCCGTTCCGCGACCCGCGTGTCGCGATGCTCACCCTGAATCTCCATCGGCCCCGTTCACACCGTGCCACCCGACCCGCAGCGCTTCTTGAGCTCGGCGCGCGGTACCGAGCTGCTAAGATTGCCGGAACACGGACATTCGAATTCGCCTTCGGAGGCCCTCCCTTCGAATGCGGCGTTCGGAACAAGTTGGGGGGTGTCGCGTGCGAAACTTGCTGTCGATCGCTGCATTCCTGGTGCTGGCAGGCGTTGCATCCGAGGCCGCGACGCCGCGTGTCGACGCACGCATCTCTAAATTTGCGCGCCTTCCGGATTGGAGCGGATTGTGGGTCAGCGCGACCTTTGACGTCGGTATCTCCGGTCGTGTGAAAGGTGGTGAAGACGAGCTCAAGGCAAAACTGCAACTGACCAGAGTGCCGCCATACAACGCGGATTGGGCGGAGAAGTACCAGGCGGCGCTCCAGGACAAGACGGCGCTGGCGCTCCGCGCTTCGACTTTCAAGGTGTGTACGCGCAGTTTCCCCGCCGTGATGGAAGCGCCCTGGCAATTTGAATTTGCAACGATGCCGGAGGAAACGCTCCTGGTTTTTGAGAACGGCCAGGTCCGGCACGTCTACACCGACGGTCGCTCGCACCCCGCCGGCGACGATCTTTGGCCTACACCACTGGGCGATTCCATCGGGCACTGGGAAGGAAAGACCCTGGTCATTGACACCGTGGCACGTAGCGCCTCTGAGCCGCTGGCACCGCGAGCCTGGGTGGCAATGCTCAGTGAAGGCGCCCATTTCACCGAACACGTGCGTCTCCTCGATAAGGACACGCTCGAAGACCAGATGCGTATCGACGATCCGGCAGCGCTGGAATCACCCTGGACCTTGACGCTGCGGTACCAGCGGGTGACGGAAATGAATCGCATGATTCCAACCAACTGCGCGGAGAATGATCGCAATCCCGTGGTGGACGGAAAGATGCTGATCTCGAATCCATAACGGGGGCCAATTCATGGGCAGGTATTGCGCACGGGACATGGGGCGCAGCGACAAGCGCTGGTTCGCAGGGTTGCTGGCCTGCGCGCTCATGTGGCCCGCGATGGCACATCACTCCGGCGCCATGTTTGACGACAAGGTATCGGTGACGCTGGCCGGCACTGTCAGGCAGTTTCAATGGACCAACCCTCACTGCTGGATACAGGTCCTGGTTGATGAAAAGTCCGGTCCGGCGGAATGGAGCGTCGAGATGGGTTCACCGTCGCAACTGTTTCGCGGCGGTTGGAGACCGACATCCGTGCACGTCGGCGACAAGATTGCAGTCATCGTTCATCCCATGCGCGACGGAACCAAGGGCGGATTGTTCGTATCGGCGACGCATGGGGACGGAACACCGTTCGGAAGCGCCGGCCGGTGAGCGCGCGCCAGGCACACGGTTAACTCAGGTCGGCGTGCTGATGGTAAAGCCGATCCACCGGCCGCAAACCGCGATTGCGATCCACAGACCCAGTGACAATCCCCCGGCGAGCCGTGCGCGCCAGGGAGTCTGCGCCGGCGTGTGCCAACCAGCCGCTCCCCTGCCCAGGACCAGGTGGTAGGCAACCATGTTCAAGCCGGCCAGGGCAATTAATGCGACCTTGAGCTGGAAAAAGCTGTTGTGGGCGTAGACCGTCGCATTCGAGGAAAAGAGCAGTCCCCCGGTGAGGGCCGCAACGACAAAGGCAGTCCAGGTCACCGGCAGTGCCAAGGCTGTCGTCTGCGTGACGCTGCGGTCGCGCGAGGTCAAGCCGATCAGGCGCAGATCGACTATCGCGATTGAACCGATCACGAGTGTCAGGGCAAGCACATGGATGCACTCGATCCATGGAAACAGACTCTCTCCCTCACGGATTGCGGTTGCTATCGCGCTGTCGTGCAGGAATTGAAGAAACATCTGCAGCATTTCAGTCGCCCTGTACATAGGCGATCCAGCGGCCTGCGAAGATGATCGCAGTCCACAATGACAGCGAAGCCGTAGCCAGGAACCAGACCGCCCGACGTCGCCACTTTTTCAGACTCCAGAAGTCCGCTTCCCTCTGCAACGGGATCTGGCAGACAAGCGTGACGCTCGCAGCCGCAATCAACAGTCCCATTTTCAGCAGGAACACGGGGCTCTTGAGCACACGCGCCGGCTCCCCGACGATGAGCGTCAGACCGGTCACGAACAGCACCGGGAGCGACCACCAGAGCCAAGGCAGATAGCGGCGGGTGACCGATCCCATCGCCAGCTCGCGCGCGCCGACTCCAAGAAAGCGCAGATTGACCACGAGCGCGGCGGTTATGACGGCGGCGACGGCCAGAATATGCATGGTCTGTACGGTTGGAATGATCCATGCCACCGATGTGATCGTATGGCTCACAGGCGTGGCCGCGAGCCAACTGCAAAGTGCATCCAGCCGGTTCGACATCCTGCTCAAGTCCCGGGGCGACTCTGATTGGGGTACCAATAGGTCACGTGGCAAGCCTCACAGGCCTCGTCGATGACTCCACCGGCGTCCATCAGGCCCTGCGCGTCCTTCGCGTCAATCGCCTTCAATGCCTTGAGGCCCGCATCCTGCAGCAAGCCTACAAACAGGATGAAGTTCTCGTGGTTCGCGTCGATCCGTCTCTGAATCTCGGCGGCGGGAAGTTCACCGTGACCGGGCGGCGAATGACCTCTCCGGACCAGGCGCCCCGGGACACGAAGAAGCTGCGCAGCTCCCAGCAGGTTAATGGCATCAGCGCGAACCACCCGCCACTCCGCCTCGGTGCGCGGCCGACGGTCTTCTGTACCCGAGGGTGACTCAATGTAGGCCACTGAACCCCACAGGGCGTCGGCCGCTGGATCGATCCTGCCGTCCATGACTTCCTGGATTGTGGCCGTTGAATCAGTCAGCGGAGCAATTGCCACGGCGCTCGTCGGCGCCACGGGCGAACAGGAACTGGTCCCGAAGACCAGCGACAGGCCCAGTGCGGACAAATTGCGCCTCAATGTGCACGCTGAGAACAGCATGGCCGAGACCTCCATTCCGGGAACTGTAGAAGGAGCGGGTGGCTGGCCTCAACCCGAGCGCTTGGCGCTGTAGCCACGCTCCACGAGTTCCGCGACCAGCGTATCGCGATGCTCGCCCTGGATCTCGATCACCCCTGCCCGCACCGTACCGCCCGATCCGCAGCGCTTCTTGAGTTCGGTCGCGAGCGCGCCAAGCTCGGCTTCGCTCAGTGCCAGCCCGCTGATGACCGACACGACCTTGCCGGCACGGCCCTGCGTGGAACGCCCGACCCGCACCTTAGCCGGGTCGCTGCGCCGGACGGTGCTCACGTCGGCGCTTGGCGGGCCGACCACGGCCCCGCGCCGGCGCCCAGTGCGCCGGCATCCGCGACAGCGACGGCCGTCATGTCGACGATGCGGCGCACGGTGGAAGACGGCGTCATGATATGCACCGGCTGGGCGATTCCGAGCAGGATGCCGCCGACGATGACCCCGCCGCCGGCCGCAATCCGCAGCGCGTTGTAGCACACGTTGGCCGCATCGACGTTGGGCATGATCAGCAGGTTGGCGTCGTGCCTGAGGCGGGAATTCGGGAACTCATTTTCGCGGATCGCGCTCGACAGGGCCGAATCGGCGCGCATCTCGCCGTCCACTTCCAGATCCGGCGCGCGCTCGCCGATCAGGGCCAGGGCCTCGCGCATCTTGCGGGCCGAGGGCGCCGTGGAGCTGCCGAAACTCGAATGCGAGACCAGTGCCACATGGGGCGTCAGGCCAAAGCGCGTCACCTGCTCGGCCGCCAGCAGCGTCATCTCGGCAATCTGTGCCGCATCAGGGTCGCGATTGACGTGCGTGTCGCAGAAGAACAGTTGCCGGTCATTGAGGATCAGCATCTGCATGGTGGCCACGGTGCTGACCCCACTGCGCAAACCGATGACCCGGCGCACGTATTTGAGGTGATCGAGGTAGTCGCCGACGGTGCCGCACAGCATCGCATCGCCGTCGCCGCGGCGCACCAGGATGGCACCGATGAGCGTGGTACGGCTGCGCATCTCCTCCATGGCGAGCGCGCGCGAGACCCCGTCCCGGCAGGCCAGCTGGTAATACTCGGTCCAGGCGTCGCGGAAGCGCGCGTCGCTCAGCACGTTCACGCCCTCACAATTCTCGCCCAGCCGCAGGCGCAGGCCGAGCTTCTCGATCCGGGAGGCAATCAGGTCCGTGCGGCCCACCAGGATCGGATGCGCCAGGCCTTCATCGACCACCACCTGCACGGCCTGCAGGACGCGCGGGTCCTCGCCCTCGGCGTAGATCAGGCGCTTGGGCCGGCGCTGTGCGGAGGCAAACACGGTGCGCATCGCCGAGGCCGATTGATAGACATAGTGCGTCAGGCTGGCCCGATAGGCGTTGAGATCGGCGATCGGCCGCGTGGCCACGCCGCTGTCCATCGCCGCCCTGGCCACGGCCGGCGCGATGGTGGTGATCAGGCGCGGATCGAATGCCCGCGGGATCAGGAACTCGGGGCCAAAGGTGGCGCCGCTCTCGCCGTAGGCCGCGGTGCAGACATCGGACTGCTCGGCCTGCGCCAGCTCCGCCAGCGCGTGCACGGTCGCGAGCTTCATCGCCTCGTTGATCACCGTCGCGCCGACGTCGAGCGCGCCGCGGAAGATGAACGGGAAGCACAAT
>DATFUG010000362.1:0-3973 GCA_035261025.1 Steroidobacteraceae bacterium
CGACAAGGGCGCCCTCGGCATCGTGCTCAACAAGCCGCTGGACATGAAACTGGGCGACGTGCTGGCGCAGATGAAGCTCGATCCCCACCAGCCCGACATCGGCGAGCGGCCCGTGCTGCGCGGCGGCCCGGTGCACACCGACCGCGGTTTTGTGCTGCACCGGCCCGGCGGTGAATGGGATTCGACGCACAAGATCTCCGACTGCATCCAGGTCACGACGTCGCGCGACATACTCGCCGCCATCGCCCGCGGCGAGGGTCCGCGCGATGCCTTTGTCGCCCTGGGCTACGCGGGCTGGGAACCCGGCCAGCTCGAACGCGAGATCCTCGACAATGCCTGGCTGGCGGTGCCGATGAATGAGCAGCTCGTCTACGAAGTGCCGTTCGAACAGCGCTGGCAGGCGGCGTGGCAGCTGCTGGGCGTGCACAGCTCGCGCGTCAGCCTCATCGCAGGGCACGCCTGAGCAGCGGCAGCGCGCTCGGTTTCGATTTCGGGCTGCGCCGGATCGGCGTGGCATCTGGAGACACGCTGACAAGGTCCGCTGCGCCGCTGGCGGCAGTCCTCTCCTCGGCAAGCGGGCCAGACTGGCCAGCCATCGATCACCTGCTCAACGCCTACAAACCCGCCGTGCTGGTCGTGGGCTACCCTTATAATGAGGACGGCACGCCCGGTGCCCTGGCCGGTGACGCCGACCAGTTCGCCGCGGCGCTCGCGCGCCGCGCCGGAATGGCGGTGGCGCGCGTCGACGAGCGCGGTTCCACGCAGGAAGCCGCCGCCGAGCTCAAGGGCCGGCGCGCCGCGGGGACCCGCCGGCACCGGGTGGAGCGGGGGGATGTCGACAGCCTCGCGGCGGCGATCATCCTCGAGCGGTGGCTGCGTGGCGAGTACTGAGCATCCCCTGACTGCAAGGGCCGGAACTGCATGACGAACCAGCGGCGCCCCGACGGATCCCTCCGCCACCTGATCACGCTCGAGGGACTCAGCCGCGCAGAAATCGGCTCGTTCCTCGATCGCTCCGAAGGCTACGTGCGCGCCGCCGGCGAGCGCGCGCCCAGCAATCGCGCCCTGGCGGGCCTCACCATCGGAAACCTGTTCACCGAACCCTCGACCCGCACCCGCGTCTCCTTCGAACTGGCCGGCCGGCGCCTGGGCGCGGAAGTCATCAACCTCGAGGTGCAGCTGTCCTCGCGCGTCAAGGGCGAGACCATGCTGGACACGATTCACACCCTTGAGGCACTGCATTTCGACGCCTTCGTGATCCGCGATTCCGAGCCTGGCGTGGTCGCGCACGTGGCCGCGAACGTCGCCGCGCACATCAGCGTGTTCTCGGCGGGCGAGGCGCACCTGTCCCACCCCACTCAGGGCCTGCTCGATGCCCTGACCGTGCGCCAGCACAAGGGCGAGCGCTTCGAGCGCCTCTGCATCGCCATTGTCGGGGACATCCGTCACTCGCGCGTCGCGCGCTCGGCCTACGAGGTGTTCACGGCGCTCGGGGTCGGCGAGCTGCGCCTGGTCGCCCCGCCTGGCCTGATGCCCGCCTCGGGTGAATATCCGGCCGGGCAGCGCTGCCTGACGCTCGAAGCCGGCCTCAAGGACGCCGATGTCGTGATGATGCTGCGCATCCAGAAGGAGCGCATGACGGAGGCCGAGATTCCGAATGGCGAGGAATACTTCGCGCGCTTTGGCCTGACCGTACCACGCCTGCGGCGCGCGCGTCGGGACGCCATCGTCATGCATCCGCAGCCGATGAACCGTGGCGTCGAGATCGATTCCGAGGTCGCCGACGGACCGCAGTCGGTCATCCGCGACCAGGTTCGCAACGGCGTCGCGGTGCGCATGGCGGTGCTCGAGGCGCTGATGCGCCCGCGGCCGGGCAGCGCATGAGGCCGCACCGCGGCACCATCTTCGTCGAGGAAGGTGCCGTTCTGCAGCATGTCCGCTGCGAAGCACAGCAGCACATCCTGCGCATTGCGGCACCGCTGACCGCCCGCCACGCCACGCCCGGCAGCTTTGTGCACCTCCGCTGCGGGACCGCCCTGCCCATGCGCCGGCCGCTCTCGATCATGCGGGCCGCTCCGGAGCCAGGCTGGATCGAGGTGCTGTTCAAGGTGGTCGGCGCGGGCACGGCGGCGCTCGGGCAGTGCCGCGTGGGCGAGCCGCTCAACCTGCTCGGCCCCATCGGGCAGGGATTCACGCTGCGCCCGGAACGCCCGCGGGTACTCGCCATCGGCGGCGGCGTGGGGATCCCGCCCATGATTTTCCTGGCCGAAGCGCTGCGCAGCGATACGCGCAGCGCGTGGAAGCCACTGGTGCTGATGGGCTCGGAGATCCCCTTTCCCTTTCAGGCCCGTCCCTCCCGGATCCTGGTGCCGGCCGCGCCCGCCGCGGCGATCGCCTGCATGCCGCTCCTGGACGAATGGGGCATCCCCTCGCGCCTGGCCAGCAACGCCGGCTTCGCCGGCTGCTTCGAGGGCCACGTGACCGAACTGGCCTCGGAATGGCTGGCCGCCCTGACGGCAAAGGAACGCGATGAAGTGGCCCTCTACGCCTGTGGGCCCCCGCCGATGCTCGCCGCCGCAGCACGCCTGGCGCGCGCCAACGCGCTCCCCTGCCAGGTCGCGCTCGAGGAATTCATGGCCTGCGCGGTCGGGGGTTGCGCGGGCTGCGCCGTCGAGGTCCGCACCAGCGCGGGCACCGCGATGAAGCGGGTCTGTGTCGACGGGCCGGTGTTCGAGGCCGAGACCGTGTTTCCTTAGCGACTAGAGCACCGCGCCCTTGGGTGCCGTCACGCCCCGGCACACCGCCGCGAGCTTGTTGCCATCCGGATCGCGCACGTAGGCGGCGTAGAAATCGGCGTTGTATTGCGGCCGCAATCCCGGCAGCCCTTCGCTCTGGCCACCATGGACGAGCGCGGCGGTATGAAACTGCTGCACGGCTTCCCAGCTCTTCGCCTGCAACGCGACCATCGTGCCATTGCCCGCCGTCGCGGCCTGCCCGTTGAACGGCTTGCACAACCACAGCGCGATTTCACGGGCGCCGCCGTCTTCGTAGGTGCCCCAGCCGACCCAGTCTTCCCAGTTCGGCTCCGACGTCGTGTCGCAGCGGCGCAGCCCCAAGGGAGCCAGCACGGCGTCGTAAAAACGCGCGGCGCGCGCCGGATCGTTGGTCCCCAGTGAGATGTAGGTAAACATGCGGAAATAGTACCTGTCCCGGGTTTGCCCGCCGCATTTGACCACAGAGGAAGGCCCATTTGTGCTACTGTGGCACGGCAGATGCCTCTGCATTTGGTCGCTCCACAACGCTCACAAGATCCCAGGTGGTATCGAACTTGGCCAAGCCGGATCGTCGCCTTCAGCAGCAGATTGACCCACCGCAGGAACCGCGGCAGGGGCGCTCATGAAGCTCACCTCCCGCAAGCTCCCCACGTTTGGCGAGCAGCGCCGTGCCGGACGCCAGAACGACCGCCTGCAGGCCCCGGCGATGCGCAGCCGCTACGCGGACGTCGCCAAGCTGCAGATTGACCTGAACTTTGCCGGCATGAGCCGGCCGCCGCCGTCCCCGCAGTCCCACAGCTACTATCCGCCGGCGCGCGCCTTCTTCCGCTTTGCCTGTCCCTGTTCCGAATGCGACGGCGAGTTCGACCTGAGCGCCAACGTCGCGGGCCTGGCCGAGTTGAAGCAGCCCTCGGCGCGGACCGCCTCGGGCCGGCTGGGCTGCGAAGGCATGCATTTTCGTGAGCGGGCCACGGCCGCCCCCTGCCCCATGGTCTTGAGCTGGCGCCTGGTGTTGGTCCGGAGCGACTGAACTTAAGCCCGCTCTCCCGCCCGGCGCTGCGCATGGCCCGGGAAACCGTGGTATGCTCCCCGGTGATCGTCTATGTCCGTGTATCGCCCCGTGCGCCTCATCTGGCGCCATGAGCCCGAGCCGAACTTCCTCGATCAGGTGACAGGATCATTGGTTCGATGCCTCGCGG
>DATFUG010000363.1:0-7119 GCA_035261025.1 Steroidobacteraceae bacterium
CTGTTCGTCGCGCTGATCTCCGCGAATACCAATGCACGCAGCGAGGGTTACTTCCGGCTGGAGTGGAAGCTCGCCGTCGAGCGCTCGCACCTGATGGCTGACGACCAGCCCTTCCTGCTACCGCTGGTCATTGATGGGACACCCGAGGACCTCGCGCGCGTGCCCGACAAGTTCCGGGAACGCCAGTGGATGCGCGTGCGTGACGGCTTGATGCCCGCGGATCTCGTCGATCGCATCGTGCGTCTCCTGGCCGGCGGGGCCGCGAAGACGCCGGGGACTGCGCACGCGACGACACTGCAGCCGCAGCCCGTACCCCTCAGCGCGCCGCGGCTCGGCATCTGCGTGCTGCCGTTCACGAACATCAGCGGCGATCCGGAGCAGGAATACTTTTCGGACGGCATCACCGAGGACATCATTACCGACCTGTCCAAGGTCTCGGCGCTATGGGTCGCGGCGCGCAACACCTCGTTCACGTTCAAGGGCAAGCAGGTCGACGTCCTGCATGTGGCCCGACAACTGAATGCGAGCCATGTCCTCGAGGGTAGCGTGCGCAAATCGGGGCAGCGCGTGCGGATTACGGCGCAGTTGATCGACGGGACGACGGGCGGGCATGTGTGGGCCGAGCGCTTCGACCGCGATCTCAACGATATCTTCGCACTGCAGGACCAGATCTCGCAGGCGATCGTCGCGGCGCTGCGACTGCGGCTGTTGCCGGAGGAGAAGCAGGCTATCCAGCAACGGGGAACGACCAATCCACAGGCCTTCAAGTACTACCTGATGGCGCGCCAGCTGCGCTTCAGCGGGAATACCGGAGCCGAGCGGACTACGGACGCGATCATTCGCCTGTGCCAGCGCGCCACTGAACTCGACCCCGACTATGCGCGGGCGTGGGCCCTGCTGGCCTGGGCGCAGTGCATGGTCCGTCTGATGCAAGGCCGGGACAGCGACGGCGGCCGCGCGGCCGCAGAGCGCGCGTTGGCGCTGGATCCTGGCCTCGCTGAAGCGCATTCGGCGCTGCTCGCGGTATTGACGTCGGACGGGCGGCTGGATGAGGCCAAAGCGTTAGCTGAGACAGCACTGCGACTGGACCCGGAGTCCTACGAAGTCAACTATGCCGCGGCGCGCCTGAGCGTTGCACAACGGGACTTTCCGCGCGCGATCGAGCGCTTTGAGAAGGCCAGTTCGCTGCTGGAAGTGGAATTCAGCGCGGCCGGCATGTTGCCGGGGTGTTACCTGGCCAACGGGGATACAGAAGGTGCCAAGGCTGCCGCGCGCCGCTCGCTGGAGCGTTGCGAACGGGCCGTCGCCCTCGAAATCGACAACGGTTCCGCAATGAGCTTCCTGGTCACCGCGCTCGGAACGCTTGGCGAGCATGAACGCATGCACGAGTGGATCGAACGCGCGACGCTGCTCGATCCGAACAATATGAACATGCAATACAACTTTGCTTGCACGATGATCACCCAGCTGGGCGACCTGGAAGGCGGGTTGCGATTGCTGGCGCCGCTATTCAAGGTATTTCGCGAGGATTCCCTGAACTGGATACGGACCGACCCGGACATGGATCCGGTCCGCAACGATTCGCGCTACCAGGAGATGTACTCCGCGGCTGAGGCACGCCTGGCGGCCCAGAAGACCGGCTAGTCTCTGTCGATTGGGCGTCGCATCGGGTCATGGGCCCGGCCGGAAGACCCAAATGGCCGCCGGCTCGGCACCGGAACTGCGCACCGCAACGAAGAGCCGATCGAGTTCGGGCACGAACAACGCCGTCCTGGCGCCAATAGCCGTGGCGACCTGCCCAACGCCAACGTAGCCGTTTGGGGTCGCGGCCAGCACGTCGATGAACCCTTCCCCGCAGCTCAGGTAAACCCGGGAGCGCTGTGGATCGACAAAGACGTCATCGGCGTCCCGGCAGGTAGCGATGACGCTCCCGCGTTCCCCTGTCGACAATCCAAAGATGCCTAGCCTGGGTGGTGATCGAAACGCAACCAGCACCTGCTCCCGGGCTGCATCAATCGCCATGGGAAAGTTCGCGCCCAGGCCGTGCAGGGGCCAACTCGCAATCTGCTCGTCTTTATCCATATCGACGACGGCAATCTCCCGGGTATCCGGCACATTGACGAGAACGCGCCGACGGGACTCATCGAATTGCAGGCTTTCAGGATGACCCTTTAATGCGACGCTGGCAATGCGCTGGCGGCTTAAGGTGTCAATGACTGCGAGTGCGCCGCTCCCGTACCCGGCCCAGACGCGGGTCGACTTGGGTTCAACCCGCACATTGTCGGCATCGTCTCCGAGCCCGATCCTGCCAGCGAGCGTGAGCCCGGGACCCTGAAACAGTTGCACGCTTCCGTCGCCCCCGCTGGCCACGCAGACGGTGTCGGTCGCGGCGACGTAAGCGATCCCCTGCGGCTCCCGGAACCCGGTCACCCTTCGCACCAGGCGGCCTGTGGTTAGATTGACGACGCCGACGCTGTCGTTGCCGAGTTCCGCGACGTACAGAATCCGGCGCGCAAGGTCGATGGCAAGGTGATCGATGCGCCCGCGCACGTTTCCCAGTGGAATCTTCGATTCGAGCACCAGCGGAGCGGGCACGGCGGCGTACGCGCAGACGGCAATCGTGAGCGAGAGCATGGCCCCCGTCAGAACGTGTGCACAGCGACGAGCCCGGCGGTAGCCGATGATCTCGCCACTCTTCCCGCGATCGATCGTGGCCATCGTGAGATCCCTGGCGCCGTGGCCTGCGGCTGTCCCGCGTCAGGACCCGCGCTTGACGTTGATGAGATCCAGCGCCGCCCGCAGATGCCGGGCCAGGACCACGCCATTGTCGTTCGCCCAGAAGTGCATGAAAAACAGGTGCGGTGAATCGTCGATCATGTGGTTGTGCAACGCGGTGACCTCGATGCCGTGGCCCCGCAGGCTCTTCAGGACTGGGTTGACCTCAGCCCCCGTCAACACAAAATCTCCGGTGATGGCCGCCTTCCCACCGCCCGTGGGCTGAAAATTGATCGCAATCGCGGTGCCCAGCGCAGGCGGCAGAACCATCCCACCTTCCGATATCGCCTCGGCGCGCGGAATCCCGAACTGATACACGCCACCATTGGCGGCGCCCTTGAACCCGAGCGCGCCCTCGACGGCGGCCGTGTCCAGATCCAATGGCGCCGATGGAGCCGAGGGCACGGCCACCGGCGCAGCGCCGATCGGAGTATGGGTCAGGGCCAAGCCAGCGCGCAGCGTCTCGGCGAGTTGCACCGGATCCCCGTGCCCGCCGACATGCATGTAAAACACGGCTGGCGAAGTCCGCAGCAGATGATTGTGGACCGCAGTGATCTCGATGCCCCCGTCAATGAGACGTTTCATCACAGGACTGACTTCGTCCCCGGTGAGCACGAGATCACCCATGAACATCGCCCCGCCGTCCGTCGGCAGAAACGCCACCCAGGTACCCAGGGCGAGGGTGGGTTTGAGGACGATCCCATCCACGGTGATCTTCAGATCGGTGCGCGGAAGTCCCCACTTGTGGACACCGCCGGGCAGAACAGCTCCGGGTTTTCCGAACGCCCGGTCCAGCTTCGACCAATCTATTTCGGCCGCGTCAGCCGCAGCCGTGCCGGCAACCACCAGGGCGATCACCAACGGAAGTACCTGATTCATTGCACGACTCCAGGTTGGCGCCGACTCGCCAGGGCGCTACGTAGCGGCACGGCACTCGGCGGGCGGCCCGCTGGTGGAATCCACGCGCGTCGAACTCCAGTTTACCGCACCGCTGACCGCGATCACGGCGGCGGTGGTCGGCGTCATCCTGAATCTGGCGTTGTTCTTAGGCTATCACGTGTTGTGGTCGCAAGGATTTGCGGGCCGGTTTGATTGGCAGTCGGCCTTGATCGCGCTGGCGGCCGCCGAGGTAGTGGTACGTTTCAAGTGCCCTGGCGCTGATGCGGCGCGGCCAGCACCAGGACGCCTAGGCCGGTTTCTCGGGGAAATCCCGGCCGGGGTCCCGCGACAGAGGATTACCTGATAAACGGTAATCCAGGTACCAGATCACTTCGATTTCCCATGTTGCAGCGCTTCGGTAGCCTGATGCTGTCTGCGTCATGGCCCGGCAAGAACGTGAATAACCCAGGATGTCGCGATGACAAATAAACAGCGTTCGGTCTGGGTGGTCATTCTGGCCGACGGCGACGGCGCTCGCCCCGGCGTACTCGGCGCCAATGGTGATTGCGATGCTGCGCCGAAGCAATATTGTCCATTCAACGGCGGTCCGTCGCTGCTGCAGAGATCGCTGGAGCGGGCCGCGAGTCTGGTGCCGCGCGAGCAGATCGTCGTCGTGGTCAGCCGGGCCCAGCGCCGGCACTGGGAAGCGCAGTTGAGCGGGCCGAACGCATGGAGCGCCATCGTACAGCCGGAACATCGCGGCACCGGATTCAGCGTACTGCTGCCGCTGCTGGTCATCGCCAGAAGTGATCCGACGGCGATGGTCGTCGTCTTATCTTCCGATCACTACGTGCAGGATGACGACGTGCTGGCCGTGTCATTGCACCACGCCGCTGCGATGGAAGGCATTGACTGTGACAAGCTCACGGTGCTCTGCACGTTCGCGGACGCGCCTGACCCCGGTCTCGGCCCACTGGCGCCCACTGCCGATTCCGGGGTCGGGGTGCGACCCGAAGCAAGCCAATTTGAGGAATCAAACCGCGAATTGACCGCCCGTCTCATCAACGCCAGCAGTGGCTGGAAGACGGGCACCTTTACCGGCTGCCTGCAGGCGGTCCTGAATCTGTATCCACGGCATGTACCCGGCTTGCTCCGTAATCTGCAGGCGATCGTGAAGAACTGGGCCGACCCGCGGGTGCCCTCCCTGAAGCTTGAGCAGCTGTACGCTGAGCATCCCGCCGTCGATTTTTGGCACGATGTCCTGAAATTGCAGCCGGCGCGGGTGCATTTTCTGGCCGTTCCCCGCGGCTGGACCGACCTGGGGACGGCCGCATCGGCCGTGGGCAATCATGTGGGCGCTGCGCCCGGACGGTTTCTGCTGGCGCCGGCCCTTTCGGGTACCAGTGCGATCCGACTCCCGCCCACCCGCAATCCGGCGCTGTCGATCCACGGGGCACGTTTTTAGCCGGAGACGTTGCAGGGTTGGTTGCGTCGATTTGGGCGCGATGCAGATGATCAGGGTCTAGGAGGTTTTGCGATGGCGCACACAGTCCGGAGAGTAGTGGGACGATCGATGAAGCCCGGGGTGGCGGTCCCGGTGCCGAACGCGATCCAATCGCGAGCGCCGGTCAACTCGGACCGCGGCGAAGGCAATGCGTCCAAGACCGAGCTCGAAGACTGGCTGGCTGCCAAGAGAGCACTCGATCTTCAGTTGAAGAAACTCTGAGCCAGCCAGGGCGGGTCGCCAGGTTTCGACCTGGCGCTGCGACCTGGCAGTCATCCGCCCGTTAGACGGTGACCAGGCCATGGCGCAGCGCGTAGCGCGTGAGGTCGGCGGCGCTGTGCAGATTGAGCTTGCGCAGTATATTTCGCCGGTGCGCTTCGACGGTTGCGACCGCGATGCCCATCTGAGTCGCAATCTTCGCGCTGCGATGCCCTTCGGCGATGAGCTTCAGGACCTCGGTTTCCCGCCGCCCCAGAATCGCCTTGTTAGACGGGTCGGCATCCGGCCCGTCTTCGTCCCAGAGCCTCATCACCGCGCCGGTGACCTCCGGCGACAGGTAGCCCTTGCCGCTCGCGACTGCGCGCAGCGCCTGGATGAGCTCGCGACCGGAGGCGGACTTCACGACATAGCCCGTCGCGCCCGACTTGATTAGCGCGCGTACGAACTGCCGGTCCGTGTAGCCGCTGAGCGCGACAATCTTCAGGTCCGGATAGCGATGGTGGAGCTCACGGGCGACCTGCTCGCCGTTCATCTCCGGCATCGCGATGTCGAGTACCAGGATGTCGGGCTTCAGTTCCTGGACCCGGGCCAGGCATTCCTTGCCATTGGCCGCCTCGCCCACGAGTTCAAATTCGGGCGCGCCGCGCACCAGCTGCCCGATGGCCTCCCGGATCAGCGGATGATCGTCGGCCAGCACAATGCGCGCCGGCTTCATGGCCTGTGCAGCGGGACTTCGATGGTCGCGACGGTGCCGCGGCCGCGCTCAGTGTCCAGCGTGAAGCGGCCACCGAGGAACGTGATCCGTTCGCGCAGCGCAGCCAGTCCAAGGCCCATGGGCGCTCGCGGCGGTTCGCCGCCGGGATCAAAGCCGGTTCCGTGGTCCACAATCTGCAGGGTCACCTGTCCGTCCGAGCCGCGGGCGGTGACCCTTGCCGCATCCACCTGGGCGTGGCGGGCCACGTTGATCAGCAGCTCGCGCACCGCGCGGTAAAGGATCGATGCGCTGACCCCGTCCAGGTGCTTGGGCACCCGATCGTCATCGATGTGCACCTTCAACTGGTAGTTCTTTTGCATCTTTTCAGCCAACCATTCGAGGGCCGGAACCAGGCCGAGCTGCTCCAGGACTGGCGGACTGAGCTGCGATGTGAGGCTGCGCATGTCCCGCACCACCCGCTCCAGCATCTTGGCGAGGTCATCGAGTGCCGGATTGGCCGGATGCCCGCCCTTGGCCGCGCGCAGCACATCGAGCTTGATGACGGCGGCATTCAGTTCCTGCCCGAGTCCGTCGTGTAGGTCACGGGCGATCACCTGTCGCTCGCGCACTTCCGCCAGCGCCAGCTCGCGCGAGAGGCGGCTGAGCTCTTCGGTACGCTCGCGCACACGCTGCTCCAGCTCGCGGTTGGCTACCGCTTTGGCGTCGAGCTCTCTCTGCGCCGTACGCTTCGCCTCCGTGATGTCGGCGAAGGTGATGACCACGCCCACGAGCCGCTCGCTCTCGTCGCGGTAAGGCACGACGCGGCGAAGGTGAATGCCCTGAAGTTCAAGCTCCTGCGATCGCGGTTTCCCGGATTGCAGCACGGCGCGCGCGTCTTCCAGCAGCGCCGCATCCCTGGCCGTGGGGTTGAGGTCGGCGATCGGACGGCCGATATCGGTCGGCAGCAGATTGAAGAGCCGCAAGGTGGCGGGCGTAAACCACTTGATGCGCAAGGTCTCATCAAGGCAGACGGTCGCAATCTCGTTGG
>DATFUG010000364.1:0-13863 GCA_035261025.1 Steroidobacteraceae bacterium
GAGTTCCCTGACCGACGAGCTGCTGCAGCGCTTCGTGCGCGCCTTTCCCGAGCGCCAGATCGCGGTGGTCGCCATCGATCCGACGCGGCGCCGCTCCGGGGGCGCGCTGCTGGGCGATCGCATCCGCATGAATGCGCTGGCTTCGCCAGCGATCTTCATGCGCTCCCTGGCGACGCGCCGGGAGCATCGGGCCACTTCCGCCGTGCTGCGCGAAGTGATCGAGCTGTACACGCAGGCCGGGTTCGATCTGGTGCTGGTCGAGACTGCCGGCATCGGCCAGAGCGATACCGAGATCGTCGATCTGGCCGACCTGCCCGTCTATGTCATGACCAGCGAATATGGCGCCGCGAGCCAACTCGAGAAAATCGACATGCTCGATTACGCCGAGATGATCGCGATCAATAAATTCGAGAAGCGTGGTGCGGAGGATGCCCTGCGCGACGTGCGCAAGCAGTGGCGCCGCAACCATCCCGAACAGGCGGCTGCCAGTGGCACGGAAGCGCCGGTCTATCCCACGATCGCTAGCCGCTTCAATGATCCGGGCGTCAATCGCCTGTTCGCGGCGATGCTGGAGTCGCTCGACCGCAAGGCGATCAGCAAGCTGCGCTGGACGGAGCGCGACGGCCGGCCGGTCGAGACCGGTCCGACCGTCTTTAACTCGCATCTGCCCCTGATTCCCAGCGCCCGCAGCCGCTATCTGGCCGATATCGCCAGCGCCGGCCGGCACGCCGGTGAGCAACTCGAGCGCGCGGCCGACAGCGCGCGCCTGGCCTACTCACTGTACGAGTCGCTCAGGAGCCTGCACGAGGCGGCGCTGCCCGCGCCGGTCGAGCCGTTCGCGGCCGCAGCGCTGGAGGATGGCGTCGCCGACGCCACGCGTCTGGAGCTGCGCCGTGCCTACAACCGCGCACTGGAGGCCATTGGGACCGAGGGCGTCGGGCTGCTCAGGCACTGGCCAGCGCGCGCCGCCGCTGCGAGCGCCGACACCTTCCAGTTCCGCGTGCGCGGCAAGACGCTCAGGGGCGAAAACTACACCGAGACCATGAGCCATAGCCGCATCCCCAAGCTGGCCGTGCCGAAAATGAAGGATTGGGGCGAGCTGCTGCATTTCCTCGGCAGGGAGAACCTGCCCGGCGCCTATCCTTACACCGGCGGCGTGTATCCGTACCGCCGCGAGGCGGAGGATCCGACGCGCATGTTTGCCGGCGAGGGCCCGCCGGAGCGCACCAATCGCCGCTTCCATCTGCTGGCGCAGGGCCAGCCGGCGACGCGCCTGTCCACCGCCTTCGACTCGACGACGCTGTACGGCGAAGACCCGGATACGCGCCCGGACATCTATGGCCGCACCGGCAATTCCGGGGTCTCGGTGGCGACGCTCGATGACATGAAGAAGCTGTACTCGGGCTTTGACCTGTGCCTGCCCACCACTTCGGTGTCGATGACGATCAACGGGCCCGCGCCGATCATCCTGGCGATGTTCATGAACACTGCGATCGACCAGCGTGTCGAGAAATTCCTCAAGTCTTCGGATCGCTGGCCGGAGGCGCAGCGGCGCATCGAGGCCCTGCACTCGGAACTGCGCGCCCAGGGACTCGCCGTGCCGCACTATGCGGGCGAGCTGCCCCCGGGCCACGATGGCAGCGGCCTGGCGCTGCTCGGCATTGCCGGGGAGCGGATGGTGGCCCCGGGCGTTCTGACGGCGGAAGAATATGACCGCATTCGCGCCGAATCCCTCGCGCTGGTGCGCGGCACAGTGCAGGCCGACATCCTGAAAGAGGACCAGGCGCAGAACACCTGCATTTTTTCCACCGAATTCGCCATGCGCATGATGGGCGACGTGCAGCAGTATTTCATCCAGCACAAGGTGCGCAACTTCTATTCGGTGTCGATCTCCGGCTACCACATTGCCGAAGCGGGCGCGAACCCCATCAGCCAGCTGGCCTTTACCCTGGCCAATGGCTTCACCATCGTCGAATACTATCTGGCGCGCGGCATGAAGATCGACGACTTCGCGCCCAATCTCTCCTTCTTCTTCTCGAACGGCATGGACGCCGAGTACGCCGTGATCGGCCGCGTGGCGCGGCGCATCTGGGCGCGCGCCATGCGCGATCTGTACCACGGCGATGCCCGTAGCCAGATGCTGAAGTACCACATCCAGACTTCCGGGCGTTCACTGCACGCGCAGGAAATCCAGTTCAACGACATACGCACCACGCTCCAGGCACTGTACGCACTGACCGACAACTGCAATTCGCTCCATACCAACGCCTATGACGAGGCGCTCACCACGCCCACCGAGGAGAGCGTGCGCCGGGCGGTCGCGATCCAGCTCATCATCAATCGCGAGCTCGGACTGAACCTGAACCAGAATCCCTGGTCGGGCTCGTTTTTCATGGATCACCTTACGGATCTGGTGGAGGCGGCGATCTACCGGGAGTTCGAGTCGCTGGCCGAGCGCGGCGGTGTGCTCGGCGCTATGGAAACCATGTACCAGCGCGCCCGTATCCAGGAGGAGAGCCTCTACTACGAGACCCGCAAGCACGATGGGACGCTGCCGCTGATCGGCGTCAACACCTTCCTCGCCGACAGCACCGCCGCGGCCGAACGCGCCGCGGTGCCGCTCATACGCTCCACGGACGAGGAGAAGATGCACCAGGTCAACGGCGTGCGCGCCTTCCAGGGCCGCAATGCCGGGCAGAGCGCCGCTGCACTGGAGCAATTGCAGGCCGTGGCGGCGCGCGACGGCAATGTGTTCGCGGAGCTGCTGCAGGCGGTCAGGTCCTGTTCGCTCGGCCAGATCTCCCACGCGCTCTATGAGGTGGGCGGACAGTACCGCCGCAACGTCTGAGCCGGCCCTAGAATCCCCGCAGCGAGGCGAAGTCCGCGACCGGCGCGCGCTCCGAGCGGAGGCGGTTGACCGGGGCCGTGGTGTCCGGAAATCCCAACGACATGCCGCAATACACCATGTCGGTGTCCGGCAGGCCGAAATGCCGGTGGAGCGATTCACGCAGCGTGGCCCAGAATTCCTGCATGCAGGTGCCGAGGCCACGCTCGACCGCCACCAGGGCCAGCGACAGCATGAACATGCCCAGGTGCGCCCACTGGGCGCGGCCCATGCGCCGGTCGATGACGAAGAAAATGCCGACGGGTGCGCCAAAGAATTCAAAGTTACGCGCCACCTGCGCCAGCCGGGCGGCGCGATCCGCGCGCGGGATGCCGAGCAGCTCATACATGTCTTCACCCACCTTGTAGCGGCGGGAGCGGTACGGCTCCCAGAGGTTGGGCGGATACACCAGATCGCTCCCTTCTTCGCTGGCCTCATCCGGAGCCGCGCGAGCGGTGTGTGCCAGCTGCACGATCGCGGCACGTTCGGCTCCCGCTACCGCGATGAGTTTCCAGGGCTGCAGGTTGCCCCCGGAGGGCGACCAGCGGGCCGCATCGAGCAGCTCCTCAAGCAGGGCCTGAGATACCGGCCGCGATTGAAACTGACGGATCGAGATACGTTGCCTGAGCGCTTCGGTGACGCTGATCATGGATGCGTTTCCAGCCGGTGTGGGGCACTGCTGCGGCCCACGTGCAGGATCACATCATGCCGCAAACAGGTACACTATTGCCCGTCGGAGCAGCACCGGCTCCTCAGGGCTCGCCACGATGGCTGTTTCACCCCTTGCCGGCAAACCGGCGCCCGAGTCCATCCTGGTCGACCTGGCGGCGCTGGAGCGCGCGTACTACGAGCTTCGGCCTGACCCGGAAGATCCACGCCAGCGCGTGAGCTTTGGCACCAGTGGTCATCGGGGATCACCGCTGTCCGGCTCGTTCACTGAATCGCACATCCTGGCGATCACGCAGGCCATTTGCGACTACCGCCGCTTGCACGGCACCGACGGGCCGCTCTACATGGGCAAGGACACCCACGCGGTGTCCGCGCCGGCGCAGCGCACGGCGCTCGAAGTGCTGGCGGCGAACGGCGTCGAAACGCGCATCCAGCAGGATGACGGCTACACACCCACGCCGGTCATCTCGCGCGCCATCCTGGTCTACAACCGCGGACGCCGTGAGCATTTGGGTGACGGGATCGTCGTCACGCCCTCGCACAACCCGCCGGAGGATGGCGGATTCAAGTACAACCCGCCGAACGGCGGTCCGGCCGATACGGAGGTCACCACCTGGGTGCAGGATCGCGCCAACGAGCTGCTGCGCGGACGCAATGCTGCGGTCAGGCGCACGGCGAGCGCAACAGCGCTGCGCGCATCAGGCATCAGGGCGGAGGATCTGATCGGGCCGTATGTCGACGATCTGCACCATGTCATCGACATGGAGGCGATTCGTGCCGCGGGGCTGAGGCTCGGCGTCGATCCGCTCGGTGGCGCTGCCGTTTATTACTGGGATCGCATCAATGCCGCCTACGGCATCGATATTACAGTCGTCAATCCGGCAGTCGATCCACGCTTTGCCTTCATGTGCGTTGATCACGATGGCCGCATCCGCATGGACTGCTCCAGTCCGTACGCGATGGCGGGGCTCGTGCGCCTCAAGGACCAGTACCGGCTGGCTTTCGCCAATGACCCGGATGCGGATCGTCACGGCATCGTGACGCCCTCTGCCGGACTGGTGAATCCCAATCACTACCTGGCGGTGGCGATTAGCTACCTGCTGCGTCATCGCGAGCAATGGCCCGTCACCGCGGCGGTCGGCAAGACGCTGGTGAGCAGCAGCCTCATCGATCGTGTCGTGAACAAGCTCGGGCGGCGCCTGTACGAGTCTCCGGTGGGTTTCAAGTGGTTCACACCCGGGCTGTTCGACGGCTCGGTCTGCTTCGGCGGCGAGGAGAGTGCCGGCGCCAGCTTCCTGTGCCGCGATGGCTCCGTATGGACGACTGACAAGGATGGCCCGCTGTTGAACCTGCTGGCCGCCGAAATCACGGCCTGCACCGGCAAAGACCCGTCCGAGCATTACGCCGCACTGGCGGCCGAGTTCGGCACGCCCTATTACTCCAGGGTCGACGCCGCGGCGACCCCGGCGCAGAAGGCGCGCCTCGGCAAGCTCGCGCCGGAGGCGGTCACGGCCGCGAGGCTCGCCGGCGAGCCGATCACCTCCAAGCTCACCCGGGCGCCCGGGAACGGCGCGGCCATCGGTGGCCTCAAAGTCGTGACCGACGGTGGCTGGTTTGCCGCGCGGCCTTCGGGCACGGAGGACATATACAAGATCTATGCCGAGAGCTTCCGCAGCTCCGCGCATCTGGCGAGCATCGTCGCAGAGGCCGAGGCGATCGTGAATGATTCCCTGCGGGACAGGAATGCATAGCGCCCGGTACAGGGCCTCGTGGCCTTAAGCGCCACGGTCTACGTCTTCACGGTGCGTGTGGCCGACGCCGACCGCGGGCTGTACGAAACGCTGGAATTGCGCCTCGCGCGCCACCCCTCGGAAACCGCCGAATACCTGGTGGCACGCCTGCTGGCCTATTGTCTCGAGTATACCGAGGGCATCGCCTTTTCCCGCGGGCTCACGGACCCGGACGAACCCGCCATTGCGGTGAAGGACCTCACGGGCGCCTGGCAGAGCTGGATCGACATCGGTACGCCCGAGGCAGCGCGCCTGCACAAGGCCGGCAAAGTGGCGCCGCGCGTCGCGGTGTACGTCCACCGGGACAGT
Organism: Steroidobacteraceae bacterium; assembly: GCA_035261025.1. Taxonomy (GTDB): domain Bacteria; phylum Pseudomonadota; class Gammaproteobacteria; order Steroidobacterales; family Steroidobacteraceae; genus FEN-1191. Next base: position 5,653 of record DATFUG010000364.1, read on the forward strand.
GAAGCCTGGCTGGCGCGCCTCGCCGGCGAGCGCATCCACCGGGTCGAGCACCTGGAAATCTATCTGCTGGATCGCGAGCTGCTGGCCGCGATGGCGGCGCGCCTCGAGCGGCGCATGGCATTCGATCTATCCGTCTCGGAACGCACGCTCTACGTCTCCTTTGCCGACGAGACGCTTTCGAGTGTCGTCGAGGCGCGCAGCCTTACGGCCTGATCACCTTTTCTCGACCATGACGCGGCCCTGCGCGCTCACAAAGACGTGGTAGCGATGGCCGTCCTTGCAGGTGGCCAGATAGTCGCTGTCCGCATTGCGCTTGGCGTCGATGACTTCATCGCAGGGCAGGCCCTGCAGGGCGATCGTCACCTTGAGATCCTTGACCATGGAGCCGTCATCGGCGGCGAGCAGTCGGGCGCTGCCGAGGGTCAGCGCGAGGAGGGCGAAGTGGAAGGCCGGGGAACGGGGTGCCATACAGACTCCTGTGGTGTTCACGAGATGGTGGCGAATTTCGCCGGGTCCCTGAGGATGCCCCAGATCGCTTCGCGCGACGCCACGATGTCGTTGGCCAGCGGCGGGTCGCTGTCCTGCAACAGGGACAGGACCTTGAGCATCAGCAGATCGTAACGCTGGCGCAGCGCCGTGAGCGGGGGGACCTGTCCGCGATAAAAGGCCCGAAACTGATCGAGCAGGTCATCCACCTGGTTTTTGAGTGAGAGCTTGGTGAATACGCCGATGGCGTGGGTGTCGCGAAGCCGTTGCTCGAGTGAGGCCAGGTTGAGTGCCGGCGGTGGCGGCGGCGCCGGGGGTGCGGCCGCCGCGGTCGCCGGCTTGGGCGCCGGGGCGGCGGGCTTGGGCGGCGCCGGACGCCGGGCGGCGAGCGGAGCGTCGGCCGGATTCTGGCCTGATGCGGCCCCCTTGCCCGCTGCGGGCGGGGAGGGAATCGCGGGCGCCGGTGATGGCACGGCGGGGACGGCAGGGGTCAGCGCGGCCACGGGCGGCGCGACCGGAGCGCGGGCGCCCGGCGTTGCCGGCGCTTCCGCGGCCGGCGCGATCGGTCTGGCGTGGCTGCACGCCGCGAGCAGCAGCACCAGCAATCCGCTGCCGAGGATTCTGTTCATGTCAGCCCGTGTAAAAGAAACTGAGTTTGTTGCCGTCCAGGTCGCGGAAATATCCGGCGTAGAAACCCTCGCCGCGCGGACCTGCTGCCCCTTCATCCGTGCCGCCGAGCTGGAGAGCCCGTCGATGCATCGCATCGACCTTGGCTGTGCTGTCCACCTCCAGGGCCACCATGACGCCGTTCCCGACCGTCGCGGGCTTCTTGTCGAACGGTTGGGTGAGGGCCAGTCCCGGCTGATCTGCCTTCACGGACCAGGCGACAAACTGCTCCGTCTCCATCATGCGCTTGGCGCCCACGTCGGCGAGCAGCGCATCGTAGTACGCGGCCGCGCGTGCGAGATTGTTGGTACCGAGTGTCACATAGCCGATCATGGCGGTCTCCACCGATTGCGCTGCACATCCAGCCCGGGTGTATTGTACCAATGAGCGGCCCGGACGAACGAAGCGGTGGGAGATCAGCCATGAGCACGCGGGACAGGGATGGCAGGATGACACCAGGCGCGCCGGAAGATCGCTCACGCCGGAACTTTGTCGCGCTGTCCGCCGCCGCTGGCCTGGTGGCCGTGAGCCGCCCAGCGGCCGCGACGGTGCCGGAAACGGTCGAACGGGACGTCGAGATCCGGACCGCGGACGGCCGCTGCGATGCCGCCTTCATTTATCCGGCGGCCGGCGCCCACCCGGGCGCACTGATCTGGACCGATATTTTCGGCCTGCGCCCGTCCATGCGCGAAATGGGTCGGCGGCTGGCCGCCTCAGGCTATGCCGTGCTGGTGCCGAATCTCTTTTATCGCACGGCGCGCGCACCCGTGTTTGCCGACATTTCCGCCTTCAGTTTTCAGAAGGAAGGCGATCGTGCCAGGCTTCCGCCATTGACGGGCCCGCTGAACGCGGCCGGTGCGGCCGAGGCCGACGCCAGGGCGTACATTGATTTTCTCGATGCGCAGCGCCAGGTCGACAAGGCCAGGAAGATTGGCTGCCAGGGCTACTGCATGGGCGGACCGCTGGTGATGCGCACCGCGGCGTCGAATCCGGAACGTGTTGGCGCGGGGGCTTCGTTCCACGGCGGGGGACTGGTGACCGACCAGCCCAGCAGCCCGCATCTGCTGGTGCCGAAGATCCGCGCACGCATGTATTTCGCGGTCGCCGCCAGCGACGATGCGCGCCAGCCCGATGCCAAAGACGTCCTGCGTGCGGCGTTCCAGGCGGCGAAGGGAAGCGCGGAAATCGAAGTGTATGCGGGCACGCAGCACGGCTGGTGCGTGCCGGACATGCCGCCGCAAGCCGGTACGCCGATCTACAGCCGGCCCGACGCCGAGCGCGCCTGGGGCAAACTCCTGGAGCTGTACCGCACGGCGCTCGCCTGAACTCCAGTGGACCAGTCCGAGCGAAACCCGATTTTCGAATGGGTGCCTGCTCTTCCGGTCCGCCATCCAGGCGCCCGATACGTCGGGGACAAACACATCGGGGCGGCTGAGCACGCAGCCCCGGGAAAGAATAGAGCGGCGCGCCTCGAAGCGCAGTTCTATACTCTCGCTACGCACAACTTCGATGGGGTCCATAGATCCACCGGAATTGACAACCGCAATCGGGTCTGGGAAAAGTGTAGACCCTGTCGATTCGAGCAACATCCATACCCACGGGCATTCGGAGAGTTGAGTCATGGTCAGTGAACAGGTGTATTCAGGCGCGTGTTTCTGCGGCGAGGTGCGGTTCCAGGTCTCGGGCGAACCGGTGGCGATGGGCTACTGCCACTGCGATTCCTGCCGCCACTGGTCGGCGGGCCCGGTCAACGCCTTCACGCTGTGGAAACCCGAGGCGCTCAAAGTGACGCACGGCGCGGCGAGCATCGGCACTTACAACAAGACGCCCATCAGCTACCGCAAGTGGTGCACGAAGTGCGGCGGCCATCTGTTCACGGACCATCCGACCATGGGCCTCGTGGATGTCTACGCCGCCATGATCCCGAAGTTGCGCTTCGAGCCCGGGGTGCACGTGCATTACGAGGCCACGGTGCTGCGCATCCATGACGGCAAGCCGAAGATGAAGGACATGCCCAAGGAAATGGGTGGCTCCGGCGTGGTTTTGCACGATTGACCCAGCGCGAGGCCCCATCCGTACCGACGGCGTCGGTGATCTCGATCGCGAATCTGACCAAGACCTACGCATCGGGACTGCAGGCGCTCAAGGACGTCAATCTGGAAATCCGCAAGGGCGAGATTCTGGCGCTCCTGGGCCCGAACGGGGCGGGCAAAACGACCCTGATCAATATCGTCTGCGGCATCGTCACCCCGTCGCTCGGCACTGTGACTGCCGTCGGACACGACATCGTGCGCGACTATCGCGCCGCGCGCGCCACGATTGGCCTGGTGCCGCAGGAACTGCATACCGACGCCTTCGAATCGGTGTGGGCGACCGTGAATTTCAGCCGCGGCCTGTTCGGCCGCGCGCCTGACAAGGCGCTCGTCGAGAAAATACTGCGCGAGCTGTCGCTGTGGGACAAGCGGCACGACCGGATCATGACGCTCTCGGGCGGCATGAAGCGCCGCGTCATGATCGCCAAGGCGCTGTCGCACGAGCCGCAGATCCTGTTTCTCGATGAGCCCACCGCCGGTGTTGACGTCGAGCTGCGCCGGGACATGTGGCAACTGGTGCGCGAGCTGCGCCGGAGCGGCGTCACCATCATTCTCACCACCCACTACATCGAGGAGGCCGAGGAAATGGCGGATCGCATCGGCGTGATCAGCCACGGCGAGCTGATCCTGGTGGAAGACAAGGCCCAGCTGATGCGCAAACTCGGCCGGAAGCAGTTGACCCTGAACCTGCATGAACCGCTGAGTGCCTTGCCCGAGGGGTTGGCCCAGTGGCGCCTGGTGTTGCGCGCGGGCGGCTCGGAGCTCGAATACGACTTCGACGCCAGCGAGAAGAACACCGGCATTTCGGCATTGCTCCGGCGGCTCGGGGAATTGGGGATTGGCTTCAAGGACCTGAATACCCGGCAGAGCTCGCTCGAGGATATTTTCGTCTCGCTGGTCAGCGAGCGCGCAAGGCCGGTGGCGTGAGCGTCCCGGCCTTCAATCGCTTTGGGGTCTGGTCGATCTATCGCTTCGAGATCGCCCGGGCCCTGCGTACCGTGATGCAGAGCCTGCTGACGCCGGTGATTTCCACCTCGCTCTATTTCGTGGTGTTCGGGGCCGCCATCGGCTCGCGCATGACGGAAGTAAACGGGGTCTCGTACGCCGCCTTCATCGTGCCCGGACTGATCATGCTGGCGCTGTTCACCGAAAGTCTCTCGAACGCATCGTTCGGGATCTATTTTCCCAAGTTTACGGGCACGATCTACGAGCTGCTGTCCGCACCGGTGTCCCCCGTCGAGATCGCGCTGGCCTACGTGGGCGCGGCGGCGACCAAGTCGGTGGTCCTGGGGATGATCATCCTGCTCACCGCCTCGCTGTTCGTGCCGGTGCAGATCCTGCACCCCTTGTGGATGATCGGCTTCCTGGTGCTCACCGCCGCGTCCTTCAGCCTGTTTGGATTCGTCATTGGCATCTGGGCCAAAAGCTTTGAGCAGCTGCAGGTCATCCCGATGCTGATCATCACGCCGCTGACTTTCCTGGGCGGCGCCTTTTATTCGATCGACATGCTACCGCCTGCCTGGCGCACCGTAACGCTGTTCAATCCGATCGTTTACCTGATCAGCGGCTTTCGCTGGAGTTTCTATGGCCACGCGGATGTCGCCGTCGGCACGAGCCTAGGGATGACGCTCGGCTTATTCCTGGCCTGCCTCGCGCTGGTGAGCTGGATGTTCCGGACGGGGTATCGGCTGAAGAACTGACGATGTCGAAGTCGCGGTCCCGATCCGCTAATGCGAACGCCAGGACCGTGTGACGGATGCGCTCGCCGCAGGCGGGAGTCGATACAGATGGGCGAGATTGGGCGGGGCGCCGGCACTGGCAGACCGCAGGGTCTGCCCGCCGCCTCGGGAGAAGCGGGCTAGCGTCTGCCCCACGCGCTCCGGTGTCCCCAGGTCGCTCCACCCGCAACCGCGGACGGCCAGAACACGAAGCTGCCGCAAGTCGGCCAACTCCAGTACATCCCTGGAGAAATCGAGGGTGGGCAGTTTCTCGTACAGTTCGGCAACCCTTGCAGTGGGATTCGTCTTATCGCCGAGCGCCTGACCCATGGCGCGGACGATCTGGGGGAACCGCCGCTCGTACAGTCCCAGCAGAGTACTGCATCGGGCTGCAATGATGAATGCACTCCACAGGGCGCCGCGCTCGATCAGCTGTAGCGCCCGCTCGGCGCTGGGCTTTTCCACGAATCCGGCAATTGCGAAGGTGCCGCGCCCGTCGCGGGCGCCCGGGCAGATGTATCCCAGGTCCGCATCGGGAAAGGAGGGCTGCATGCCCAGAAGAATGATCTGTTCAGGAGTAGTCAACAGGCTCGACTCCGCAGAGCAGATCGCCTGAGCGAGGATCTGCTCATCGGCCACGAAGTGATCGGATGGCAATATCACCAGCTGCGCATCCGGGTCGACGCGCATGACGTGCAGCATCTGCAGCAGGATGCCGTTGGCAGTGCCGCGATTGCGCGGCTGCACCACGACCCTGGAGGCGGGCAGGGACAGCTGCGCCGGCGACCACCAGCGTCGATGCTGGGCGGCCACAATAAGACTGATGTGTTCCGGCAGTGCCACGTTCGCCGCCCGGCGCAGCGTTTCTTCGAGCAGTGATGGCCCGCCCCGCAAAGAGCAGTATTGCTTGGGCACGGGACCACCGTCGGCGCGGATCGTCAGGTCACTGAGCCGGGTGCCGTCCCCGCCCGCCAGGACCAGCGCCCACAGGTGGGCATTGTTCACCGGGACGCTGCGCTCGACGGCAACGCCGCTGCCTGGAGCGACCGGAGGCACAGCGGGTCCGGGCGGAGCGACTTCCACGTGGCGATAATATGGAAACCAGTCGACGCAACCGTAGCATTCCTGCAGGGAAGTCACCGTAAACGCTTCGTGCATCTCGTTGCCCATTGGGCGCCCTGCCTCGTCAGTAATGGAACTCCCTGCCAGCGGCCATGAGACGACAATTCGGGCCGCGACGGTATACGGATTTACACGGAAATCGCTGTAGGTCGGTGACCCCTCCCGGATGATTAAACGATGCCGTCCTGGCACAGGTGCAGGTGCGCGAACTGGCCGTAGGTATCGGCCAGCTCATAGCTGATCGGTCCCATTGCCTTGGTCCAGCCGCGCCCGATCTCGGCCTTCTTGAACTCAAAGCCGCCGACCGGTTCGATGCGGATCCGGTGCTCTTTTCCGGACACCGGGTTGAGGATCGGCTCGCCACGCTGGTCGATGTATCCGGCGACCTTCAGGTGCGCACGGCGCTGGTCGATGTCTACGGCGAAGTCGATGTCGGCGTACACCGGATCGTAGGTCTTCGAGAGCATCGAGGCAAAAATCTGGAACATTGTGGCGCCGGGCCTGGTGTCCTGGCCACTCATGATGCGCAGGAGCGCACGGCGCTGCGCCTCGTTGGCGCGCTTGTCCACGATGCGCAGGGCCTCACCATTGCCCTTATGGATTGGCCCGGGGTACTTGAAGATGGCGGCCATCCTCAGGCCATCAAGCCGGATGGCGCCGTGATGCCCCCGGTCAATTTCGATGCCGAACACCGCCCAGCAGTTGCCGTTGGTCGGCAGTCCGTTGAACTGGCAGGGACACCCATAGGAACAGTTGCAGTTCGCGAACTCGCGGCCCTGGAGGGTCCACTTGGTTTCAGTCATGTTCTGGGTATGTCCCTGTTCAGGCGGCCAGGGTTCCCTTCGCCTTCGCCGTATGCGTCGCGATCGCATCCATCAGCGCGGGTGAGAGGCAGTCATAGGGTTCCAGCCCCAGTTCCTTGAAGCGGGCGCGCACGGCGGCCATCTGTTCCGGCTTGGCCGCGCCAGCCTCGATGGCCGAAGACACGAAGGCCGCGAACTCCGGGGCCGCCCAGCCCGCCTCCTTCGACAGCTCGACATGCACGAAATCCAGTCCGTAGAACGGGTGCGCCTTGTTTTCGATGCGCCCGTACATGTGCACCCCGCAACGGGTGCAGGCGTGACGCTGGATCGTGGCGGAGCCATCGATGACCTTCAGGAACTGCGCGCCGGAAGTGACCTTGAGGTTGTCGCGCGGGACTACGGCAACCACGGCAAACATCGCCCCCTTGGGTTTCCAGCACTTGGTGCAGCCGCAGGCATGGTTGTGGGCTACGTTACCAGTGATCTGCACCGCAACGGGGGCTTGGGTGCAGTGACAGCTCAAGGTGCCGCCCTCGAAATTCGCGCTGCCCTTGCGCACGCCCTTGTCGATGGATGGATGGATGGAGATGGCTGGCATGGAATGTCCCCCTTGGATGATGGTGTTTCTCAAACCTGCTTCATGAAAATCTGACCACGCTGCGGATGGACTCGCCGGCGTGCATGAGGTCGAAGGCCTCATTGATGCGCTCGAGCGGCATCTGGTGCGTGATCAGCGGGTCGATGCTGATCTTGCCGTCCATGTACCAGTCGACGATCCGGGGCACGTCCGTGCGGCCACGCGCTCCGCCGAAGGCCGTGCCTTTCCAGACGCGCCCTGTCACCAGCTGGAAGGGCCGGGTCTTGATTTCCTGGCCGGACCCGGCGACACCGATGATCACGGAGACACCCCAGCCGCGGTGGCAGCACTCGAGGGCCTGGCGCATCAGCTCGACGTTCCCGACACACTCGAAGCTGTAATCCGCGCCACCGCCCGTGAGGTTGACGAGGTGGGGCACCAGCTCGCCCTGGACCTCCTTCGGGTTCACGAAATGCGTCATGCCGAACTTCTCGGCGAGCGGCTTGCGCTTGGGGTTGATGTCGACCCCGATGATCATGTTGGCACCCGCCAGGCGCGCGCCCTGGATCACGTTCAGCCCGATGCCGCCGAGCCCGAATACGACCACGTTGGCGCCCGGTTCGACCCGGGCCGTGTTGATCACCGCTCCGATGCCCGTGGTCACTCCGCAACCGATGTAGCAGACCTTGTCGAAGGGCGCGTCCTCGCGGATTTTTGCCACCGCAATCTCGGGCAGGACCGTGAAA
>DATFUG010000365.1:0-13022 GCA_035261025.1 Steroidobacteraceae bacterium
TCGTGGAATTGCCGCAAATATCGTCGCACCGGGCGCGATCGAGACCGATTTCGGTGGGGGTGAGGTGCGTGACAACGCGCAGCTCAATGCTGGAATTGCCTCACAAACCGCGTTGAGCCGCGTTGGCCTGCCCGACGACATCGGCGGTGTCATCGCCGCCCTCCTGTCGCCTGAAAGCGGCTGGATCAACGGCCAGCGCATCGAGGTCTCAGGTGGGATATTCCTGTAGCGATCACTCAGGCCGCGCGGACGGTCAGCGGTCGGGATTGATCCGGAATGTCACCCGAAATCCCTTGCAGGCGGGCACGGCCTTTCCGTCCCGCTGTGCCGGAGTAAAGCGCAGCGCCTCCCGCGCCCATTTCACGGCGGCCGCATCCAGGCGCGAAAACCCGGAACTCGTTGCAAGGGTAGGCTCGCTGACGAGCGCACCGTCCGCGCCCACACACACCTGCAGGGTGCTCGCCCCCTGCTCACCAAAGCGAATGGATCCGGGCGGGTAATAGTCGTTGAGCGGCTTCGTGACCACATAGGAGAGCGGCACGACAGGCCCGATGCCGGCAGGCGAACCCGAACTGACACTTGAAACGGTGGACGACGGGTCCGTGTAGTCCAGACTGAAGAGTGGAACGGGCGGATTCGGTATTGTATTGGTCCACCCCAGGGTCGTATTGGAACGCGGCCGCTTCGGGCCCGCGGGCGGCGTCGGGCGCTCCGGATCAAAAAAGCGGCCCACGAAGGGCGTCTCTGGCGCCTGCACCTTCGGCGGCACGAACACGCTCAGGAATCCGTAGATGACCAGCGCGTGGAGTGCAACAATCAGAAGGAACGCCGTGCTGCGGCGTGGCGGGCGGGCCCATTCCATGGCGTGGGTAGTCATGACGACCTCCAGACCTCAAGCGAGTGTCAACGTCCCGACTGGAGTTCCCGTGGAGTGGTACGGCACCCCGGTCTTCCATTGGATCGTAGATTGGGGCGGCAGTTCCGTCAGGAGACTGCGATAGCATCCGCCGAGGCGGACGGCAGGCAGACAGGGGCGCGAAAATGACGATTCAGGGTGGGTGTCTGTGCAGAGCCGTGCGGTTCGAGAGCCTGGCGGAGCCCAAAATCACGCGCGTGTGCTGGTGCCGCACCTGCCAGTACTTTGCGGCGGGCAATGCGACCGTCAACGTGTTCTTTCCCACGGCGTCCTTCAGCGTGAGCGGTGACACGCAGGCCTACCGCTCCATCGCCGACAGCGGCAACGTGGTCATCCGGCGCTTCTGCGGGGTGTGTGGTACGCCGCTGTTTACGCAGGCCGAGGTTCGTCCTCACATCATCGGCGTCCGGGCGGGTGCCCTCGATGATCCTGACCACGTGCAGCCTGCGATGAGCATCTGGACCGCCTCGGCGCCGCGCTGGGCGTGCATCTCGGAGTCCATCCCGCGCGTGGAGCGCCAGCCACCGCCGCTGGCGTAAGGGCTAGGGGGTGGTGGTCGATTTGGCCTTGTTCCGGAGGGACTGGATGTATTCAAGTTCGCGCTTGGCGCCGCCGTCGTCGGCGTCCAGGGCGAGACATTTCCTGTAGAGCGCTTCGGATTCGTCGAGCTTGCCCTGCTCGGTCAGCACAAACCCCTTGCCGCGCCAGGCACGGGTCAGCATGGCCGTCTTTTCTGCACCCTCCGCCATGAACTGGGCGCCGTCTTCGGCGTTCTGGTAGGCATCCAGCGCAGCAGGCCAGTCCTTTTCCTGCTGGTAGAGGGCGCCGAGTTCAATCCACGGCGGCGGGTACAGGGGCGAGAGTTCGATGGCGCGCCTGAGCACGCTCTTGCCTTCATCCGGTCGACGGAGTTCAAACAGCGCGTACCCCTTCATGACCAGAGCATCGGTCCAGGGGTCCTGGACGGCGATCGCGCCGCGTTTGTGCCCGGATTTGCCGTCCGCCACGCCAGCCATGGCCATGTACGCGACAGTCTCCGCCAACCCGTGGGTCACATAGATCACGCGGGTCTCCTGCGCGTAGCGCCGCTCAAATTCGGCAATGACCGGGTCGATGTCCTTTTTGATCGCCGTATCGGGAATGCCCTGCGCAATGACGCGCCTCCCTTCATCGAGTAGCTGATCGATCTGCTTATCGCTGAGGGTTTCGGCACAAAATAGCGGAAAGCTGCCGAGCAGACCGACCCCGAGTGCTGCAGTGATTCGATGGGCGGTCCGCATGGTGATCTCCTGTCGCCGACCCAGGGGCATGCCTGGCAGACGGATGCAACGCTTCATGCGTGGCGCTTGAGCCGCGGGCTAGAGCAACTCCACCCGTTCCGCGTCCGGCGCGATGGGGTCATGCTGCTCCGTATTGAAGGACACCAGCAGGAACGGCCGATCGCCGGTGTTCCTGAACGCGTGCGCCACACCGGGCGGGAACTGGAAACGCCAGATCTCGCCTGCCGGCACCACGGCATCGCAGCTCTGGCCCTCCTCGCAGTACCGAACGAGCGCCGGGCCCACGACCGCCGTCACCTCCGTACCGCGGAGGTGCTTGTGGTTGCCGCGCACCGCGCCCGGAGCGGTGATCACGGCATGCACATTCTTCCAGCCGCCGAGCCGCGATGGTTCCAGCGGCTCGAACAGCACACCGCGCGCGTCCAGGTGCGTGGCCAGCTTGGTGATTTCAACCCGGGTCGCCATTTAGTGCAGCAGGCGATCGAGCGTCGCCAGCGGAACGGCGCCTTCGTTGAGGGCCGCCTCGTGAAATTTCTTCAGCGAGTAATCCTGCGGGTGGCGCTCGTGAAAGTGGGCGCGTACCTCGTTCCAGCCCTGCGAGCCGGCGTAGTACACGGCGAGCTGGCAGGTAGAGAGCTGCGCGCGCTGCAGCTTGGCGGTCGCTTCTTCGCGTTCCTGGTAGGTCTGCTTGATCATCAGGTCGAGCGCTTGGCTGTCCGTCATGCCCATGGTCTGCAGCCGGATGTCCAGGATCGTGTTGGCCTCGCCACGCATCATCTGCTTCAGCATTGCGAGCCGCATCTTGGGATCGTTGTCCAGATAGCCCTCGTCCGTCATCATCTGCTGCGCGTACACCGCCCAGCCCTCGATGTAGGCGTTGTTGCCCCAGATGTTGCGCAGCACGCGGCGCCCCAGCGGCTCGATGCGGTTGGCGTATTCGGCCTGCACGTAATGGCCGGGCATCGCCTCGTGTACCGTGAGCTGATGCAGGGCGTAGTGGTTGTATTCGCGCAGCTTGGAATCGATGCGCGCCTGCGGCCAGTCGCCCGGGATCGGCGTCACCCAGTAGTACGCCCCCAGCTGCGGCTCGAGCGCCGGGGCGGCGTTGAAGCCGCCGACGGCGTAGATGCCGCGCATGAACACCGGCGTGTCGATGACGGCGAGGTTGCTGTTGTCGGCGAGCGTGAGCAGGTCATTCTTTCTGACGAATGCGGTGGCCTGCGCGAGCGTCTGGCGCACTTCATCCATGTAGGTCGCGGGAGTCGCATGCTGGCTGGCCACCTCGGCGAGCGCCTCCTCCGCTGTACGCGGCGCGGCCAACCGGGCAATCTCGGCGCGCGTCGCGGCGAGATCGTGTTCGGCCACGGCCAACAGCTCGGCCGGGGTCTTGCCGGTGTGCAGGTAGAACCCGCATTTCTGGCGGTAGTTCTCCGCGCCGAGCCGCCAGTCGCTGGTCTTCTGTGACAGCGTCCCGGCCAGGTAGTCGTTGAACTGGCGCAGCGATTTAAGGGCCGGCATGGCCGCGGCACTGTAGGCGGTCTTTAGCGAGGCGGGAGTGGCCGCGCGCAGCGTCTTGTCGATGAGCTCGATGTTGCCGTCGTTCTCCTCGCGCGCCACTCGGTTCCACACCTCGGGCGAATCCATGAGATTGGCCCTGGCCTGGGCGACCAGCACCGGCAGGCGCTGCAGGCGCTTGATGATGTAGCCGAAGCGCTGCTCCTCGGGGGCGGAGTTGAGGACGTAGAGGTTGTAGAGCCCGTTGCCGATCAGCTCGACATAAATGGTCGGGTTATGGCGGTAAGCCTGGATGTGATCGAGTTCCAGGAGATTCAGGCCGGCGGCATCGCGCACCATATCGAGATCGGCCTGACGCTCGGCATCGATCGGGGCACCCTGGAGCGCGTCGAGGCGCTGCCAGAGCCCGAGATTGAAGCGGCGCCCGCGCGCGATGCCGGCCTGGCTGTAATCGTCCCAGAGGCTGTCGAGCCGCACGCCCTTGTGCACGTGGTAGCCCGCAAAGGTGGCCGTGGCCGGGGCGAGTGCGAGACTCTCGTAGACGAAATCATTGACCAGCGCGTCGGCCTGGGACTGCGGCGTGGCCGCGAGCGCCGGGGCACCGAACGCTGCAGCCAGGATCGATGCCGTCATCAGCGCGTGTCGCTGCCGCATGCGCATACCCCTGTTTTTGGATTTGGAAGCGCAATCCTGCGCCCGAAACGGCAGCTTGGCCAGCCGTGGTGCCGAAAGCGGCGGACGATTATTATTGGCCGCCCTTCCTGCCGCGAGAGCCATCAAAATGCGTGCTGCCGCCTTTATTTCGCTCTGTGCCAGCCTGGTCCTGCTGTTCCCGGCGCGACTGATCGCCGCGGGAGCCGGCACCAGCACTGAAGAGAAGACGCCCCTCGATGCCGCGGATCCGTTCCTCTGGCTCGAAGAGGTCGATGGGGCGCGTGCGCTGGAATGGGTGCGCTCGGAAAACGCCAGAACCTCGGGCGTACTCGACCACGATCCGCACTTCGCGGTGTTCTACCAGGAGGCGCTGGCCCTCTCCCAGGCCGCGGACCGGATTCCCGAACCGGCACTCCTGGGCGGCCGCATTTACAACCATTGGCAGGATGCGCAGCACGCCCATGGGCTGTGGCGCCAGGCGAGTTTCCGGGATTACCAGCGTCCCGCGCCGGCATGGACCACGGTCCTTGATCTCGATGCGCTGTCGGCGCAGGAGAAGGCGAACTGGTTCTGGAGCGGCGCGGATTGCCTGCAACCGGCCGAACGCCGCTGCATGCTGGCCTTGTCCGACGGCGGCGAGGATGCGGTGACGGAGCGCGAGTTCGACCTGCGCAGTGCGAAGTTCGTGCCCGGCGGTTTCTCGCTCCCCCGTGGGAAGCAGGGCCTCGCCTGGCAGGATCGGGACACGCTGTGGGTCAGCCGGGAATGGTCACCGGGTGAACTGACCGCCTCCGGTTATCCGTACGTCGTCAAGCGCCTGCGGCGGGGCGAGCCGCTCGGCAGCGCGCAGGAACTGTTCCGTGGCGAGCGCAGCGATGTCGGAGTCTTTCCACGCGCGTTGCAGGACGACGGCGGTCACCAGGCGCTGTTTCTGGAGCGCGCGGTCAGCTTCTTTGAAACCGAATACCAGCTGCAGACCCCGGCGGGCCTGGTCCGGCTCGGGTTGCCCCGGAAATCGAATCTCGTGGGCCTGATCGACGGCCGGCTCATCCTCGAGCTGCGCGAAGATTGGCAGAGCGCGGGTGGTGCAAAGTTTGCGCAAGGCTCACTGGTCGCGATCGATCTGGCACAGGTGCTCGCAGCCCCCGCAGACCCACGGCCGGCGCTGGTCTATGCCCCCGCGCCCGGCCACGCCTACGCCCAGGCGGCCGTCACGCGCCACCACCTGCTTGTCACCGAGCTCGACAATGTGAAGGGTCGGGCCTACATCTACACGCCGACGGGCGCCCAGCAGTGGTCGCAGCGCGCCCTGGCACTGCCGGACTACGCCTCCATCGACATCATCGATACCGACCTGCACAGCGACCGCGCGTTTCTCCAGGTCACCGGATTCCTGACGCCTTCGAAGCTGTGGTTTGCGGACCTCGCCAGCGGCGAACTCCAGGGCGTGAAGACGCTGCCCGCGCGTTTCGATGCTTCACGCCACGTGGTGGAGCAGCTCGCGGCGGTCTCGAAGGATGGCACGCGCATTCCCTATTTCATCGTGTACCCCCGGGACGCCCGCCGCGACGGTACGACGCCGACGATCCTGACGGCCTACGGCGGGTTCCAGGTTTCCGAGACGCCGTACTACTCCGCCGGTACCGGAAAACTGTGGCTGGAGCGGGGCGGCGCCTTTGTCGTCGCCAACATTCGGGGCGGCGGAGAATTCGGGCCCGCCTGGCACGAGGCGGGCCTGAAGACACACCGGCAGTGCATCTACGATGACTTTGCCGCCGTTGCACAGGACCTGATCGCGCGCGGCTTTACCAGCGCCGCGCGTCTGGGTATCCGCGGTGGCTCCAACGGGGGCCTGCTCATGGGTGTGGAGTTCAACCAGCGGCCGGAACTGTGGGGCGCGGTGGACATCGAAGTACCGCTGCTCGACATGTTGCGCTACGAGCAGATCGCGGCCGGCGCCTCCTGGGTCGGTGAGTACGGAAGCGTTGCGGTGCCGGAGGAGCGCGCCTTTCTGGCGGCGATTTCACCGTACCAGAACCTCAAGGCGGGCGTGAACTATCCGGAGCCCCTGGTCTGGAGTACGACCAAGGATGATCGCGTGGGTCCGCAGCACGCGCGCAAATTCGCGGCGCGGCTCGCGCAGCTGGGCGCACCCTACCTGTTCTACGAGGTCATCGAGGGCGGCCACGGCGCAGGCGCCACGCTCGATGAGCAATCGGCGATGAGCGCGCGCGAATTCACCTACTTCGCGCGCAAGCTGTCGCTGCCGCTGGAGGCGCAGGGTACGACCGGGTCGCCGGACCTCCACAGCCGCTAGCCGCTCCCACCAGGAACTTCGCCGGGCGGACGCAGTCCCAGTCGCTGGACTACGCTGGACGTCGCACATCTGGGATACACGGGGAGCGCGCGCGCAATGCGAGCAGCCACTGCGACGCAACGCGCGCGCGCCATTGCGTTCCTCGCTGTAATCGTGCTGCATCTGCTAGGCGGACTGCTGTTCATGCGCGCGCTGCGCGATTCAGGACGGGCTGAGCCCGAATATCCGCTGACTGTCTGGCTGGCCTTGAACGCGAGCGAGAATCCGCCGGCTGCGCGCCAGCGCAAGGCGGTGCCCGGGAATTCGCGAACCCGCAGCCCGGAACCGACGCGGCAGAATGCCCCGCTGCCAACTGCGGCCATCACCACCTCCCCCGGCGTCGACTGGAGCCGCGAACTGCGCGCGGCTGCGGTGGATTCGATCGAGCAGGCGTCGCGCGAGCGCCGCCGAAACTCAAACATGGGTTCCACGCCGCGCTCGCCGTACCGCATCCTGCCGACGCGGCCGGCGTTTCCGTGGTCGCATCAACCGCTCGGAAAACACTACGATTTTGATTCCAGTACCGGCCTGCTCACGATACGCGGCAAGCGCTGCGTGCTGGCGATTTGGCTTATTTTCCCGGGTTTTGCGTGCGCAGCAGGACCTGAAGACCCAGAGCCGGGAGAGGGCGACCTGTTTGACCGCAACTATGCCCCCTGGGAACTGGAACTACCGAAGTCGCTCCTCGAGGCGCAGCGGACGCCACAGTGAGCCCGCCACTACGGCGACGGCGACGCGCTCACCGGCAATTGCCACACCAGATAGCCGCGGCCCCCGGGGCGCTCGACCTGGAAGCGGTTCACCAGACCGGCGGCGCTCAGAGTGGAATCCGCGGGCCCCTGGGGCCGGGTCAGCTCCTCGGCCGTGGCGCGGCCCTGCAGGTACAGCAGCCACTGCGCGCTGGACCACCCTGGGCCCCGGATCGGACTCACGATCAAGCTGCGCGGCGCGCGCTGCAGCTGCTGCTCGAGAAGCGCCGCCGCGTTCGCATCCGCGGCGTCAAGCGCTGACCAGCGCGGCGCGGGCAGATACAGCTGTGCCCAGCCTAGCGTGGTCTCATCCGGATTCCACAGCAGCAGCGGGGCCGGAGCGGCGCTCTGCGCCAGCCACACCGCCAGCCACTCGAGATCCTGCGTGCGGTTCAGGGCGGAAAACAGGCTCAGGAAGCCCAGCGAGCACATCAGGCACCAGGCCGCGGACAGACGCGTGAGGGCCGCGGGCAGCCGGAGAGATCGCAGGAGCGCCCAGCGCGTGGCGAAGACGAGCACGGCCGCCACCGCAATCGCGCTGCCGAAGAACTGCAGCCAGGTGGAACGCTCGACGGTCCATTGCAGGGCGACGGTGAGGGCCAGCACCAGCAGCGCCAGCGCCGCAATCAGCCCCGCCGTCACGGCCACTGCACGCGGCGCGGACGCCGCATCGGCCATCCACAGGGCGATCAGCAGCACGAAGCCGATCATGCAGGGCGCGGCATAGATGCTGCGCCCGGTGGTGGCGAAGGACAGCAGCAGCAGACCGGGCAGCGCGGCGCACAGCGCGAAGCGCCAGGCCGCGCGTAGCGCCCCGCTCTGGCGCACGCCGCGCCAGGCCGCGCGCAGGGCGTATGCGGCGAGCGCGGTCCACGGCAGGAGGTACAGCGGCAATTCAGCGAAATACCGGCCGGGCCAGTTCGGATGTCCGCCGGCATAGTTGTAGCGCGCTTCCGCGGCGACGGGCAGGACGCGGCCCACCAGGTTGTTCCAGAACAGGATGCGCAGGGCCCGTGCGCCGTCAGGCCGCGCCGCCACGGCAAGCACCCAACCTGAGATACAGGCCAGCGGCAGCAGCGCGCCCAGCCAGAATTCCCAGCGCAGCAGTTCGCGCCAGCGGCGCTCCCAGGCGATGAAGCACAGGAAGGCCAGCACCGGCACCAGCCAGGCCGCCAGATTCTTGCCGAAGAAAGCGAGCGTGAGCCCGGCGTGCATCGCCAGATATCCGGACAGCCGCCGATGGCGCGCCGTGGCGGCCAGCCCGGTATACATGCCGGCGAGCGCGAGAGCGACACCGGCGAGCAGCAGGGCATCGGTGTCGAGCCAGATCTGCACCTGATAGATGAGCGCGCCGCTGGCGAACAGCATTCCGGCCGCCCTGGCCGTCGCGCGCGCGTCCGCCTTCCCGGCCAGCAGCGCGCGCGCCAACGCGACGACCGCAAAGAAGGCCAGCAGCGCGTAGCCGAGCTGGGGCAGGCGCGCGGCGGCCGCGCCGCGACCGAACTGCGCCATCGAGGCCCCTGCGAGCCAGTACGTCAGCGGCGGTTTTTCCGCAAAGGTCACGCCGCCCAGTTGCGGGAGCGCCAGCGCCTGCGTACTCACCGACGCGGCCAGGGCCGCTTCGCGCGGCTCGTCCGGTGTCCAGTAGCCGCGGTCAAACAGGCCCACGCACCACAGCAGCGCCAGCGCCGCCGCCGTCAGCCACAGGGACCGGGGATTGTCCGCGCTCATGGTCGCGCCAGCATAAGAGCAGCGCGGCCGGATTTCATCGCTGTTCCACCGCCACCAGCCGCACGCCGTAGACCACCAGCGCCGCGCCTGCCAATTGCAGCACACCGAGTGATTCGCCCAGCAGCTGCCAAGCGAGCAGCATGGTGATGACCGGACCCAGCGATCCGATCACCGCCGTCGGACCGGCGCCGAGGCGCCGAATCGCCTCCGAGAACAGCCAGATCGGCAACACCGTGGAGAACACGGCCATCGCCGCACTCAGCGCCTGCACCTGCCAGGGCTGCGCGATGAGATTGGCCAGTGGCCGTTGGGCCAGGAACAGCGCGATCGCGTACACACAGGCGGCCGAAGTCGCCCAGGCGGTGAAGCGCGCCGAGCCCACCCGCCCCAGGAGCGGTGCGGAGCGGATCAGGTAGACGGCGTACAGGAGCGCGCTCGCGAAGATCAGCAGACCGCCGAGCCAGACCTGCGCACCACCGGTGTGCACGT
Source organism: Steroidobacteraceae bacterium (assembly GCA_035261025.1). Classification (GTDB taxonomy): domain Bacteria; phylum Pseudomonadota; class Gammaproteobacteria; order Steroidobacterales; family Steroidobacteraceae; genus FEN-1191. Next base: position 9,691 of record DATFUG010000365.1, read on the forward strand.
CATGCGCTACGGCGAGTGCCACGCCGGCGTAGCAGAGGAGCAGCGCGAACAGCATTGCCGGGGAGGGGGAGCGGCGCTCCTGCCAGGCGGTGTAGAACACGACGATGGTCGGGTACACATACAGGATGAGGCGCTCCAGCGCGGCCGAGATGTGCTGGAGGCCGAGAAAATCCAGGTAGCTCGAGGCGAAATACCCCAGGAATCCCAGCAGCGCGAGGGCGCGCCAGTCGCCGGCCGTGATGGCCATCGGGGCCGTGCGCGCCGCGCGGGCACCGAGCAGCAGGAACAGCGGCAGTGCGTAGAGCATGCGCAGCGCCAGGAGCGTTTCGGGATCGACGCCGTAGCGATAAGCGGCCTTGACGAAGATCGCCTTGAGCGAAAAGCCGAGTGCACCCAGCACGGCGCAGCTGAGCCCAATTGACTGTGGGCGCACACGAATCACCGTAATGTCAGCGCCCGAGGCCGTGTGGATGGATCCACCCCATGCGCCAGGCGATCATCAGCAGCAGGAACAGCGCCAACGACAGGCAGACGCGCAGCGTCAGCGAGCGCAGCATCTTGCTGGAATCGCCCTTGCTCGTGGCGAGGTGGTAAAGGGCGGTGCCGAGGCTCGCCACGATGGCCAGCAGCACCGCAATGATCAACAGCCGGATCGGATCCATCGGTGGGATTATAGGCGTCCGCCTGTACTCGGCGCGCAGCGGGCGGCACAATGCCGGCCCCCCTGATTCGCCCTCGGAGTCGCCCCGCAGTGCTGCGCCTGGAATTCGGCTCCCGTCGGTTCGTCGCCAGCGGCTGGATGAGCGCGCTGACGCTGGCCGCCGTGCTGCTGTTCCTGCAACTCGGCCGCTGGCAATGGCACCGGGCCGCGGAAAAGACCGCACTGGCGGCCGCCTTCGCCGCCGGATCGAATGCGCCCGCGGCAGCGCTGGGCACGCAGGCCACCGCCTCGCTCCCGCGCTACGCGCAGGTAATCGTCCGCGGGCGCTACGAGCCGGCGCGCCAGTTCCTGCTGGACAACATGAGTGATGGCGGGCAGGTGGGCTACGAAGTCCTGACGCCGTTGCGGCTCGAGGATGGGCGCTGGCTGCTGGTGAATCGCGGCTGGGTCGCACTGCCCGACGGGCGGCGTGACCGTCTTCCGGACCTCGCCCTGAGCGGGACGGATACGATGCAGGTTCGCGGGCGGCTGGATGTGCTGCCCGTGACCGGGCTTGCGGCCGGACGCGCGCCACCGGCCGCGGACTCCCGCTGGCCCAAGCGCACCAGCTTTCCCACCGCCGAGCAACTCGGTGCGGCACTGGATCAGAAAGTGGAACCCCGCCAGCTGCTGCTCGCGGCCACCGAACCCTTCGGCTTCCAGCGCCACTGGCGCAGCGCGAGTGACGGACTCGGTCCGATGCGGCACCTGGCTTATGCCGTGCAGTGGTGGGGCTTCGGGGCGCTGTCCGCGTTTCTCTATGTGTTCCTGAATCTGGAGCGGCGGGGCCCGTGACGAGCTCGCCTCAAGCCAAAGGACGCCGGCCGCTGCTCCTGCTGGTGGTGCTGTTCGTGGCACCGCTCGCCGGCGCGTTCCTGCTGTACTACGGCTCGGGCTGGCGCCCGGCGAGCCACACCAACCATGGGCCACTCATCGTGCCGGTGGTGCCGGTGCCCGGCGCGGTCTTCACCGGCAAATGGTCGCTGGTGGTGATCGGCGCGGGCGAGGCCGGGTGCGACGCGCGCTGCCGCGACGCGCTCATCTATGCCCGCCAGACCTGGCTCTCGCTCGGCAAGTTGACGCCGCGCGCGCAGCGGGTCCTGCTCGGCGGCGAGGGTTGCTGCGACCGCGACTATCTGCAGCGCGAGCACACCGGGCTCCTGACCCTGCCGGCGAGTGAGGCCGGCGGGGCGGCTCTGCGGCAGCTTTTTCCGCCGCCACAGGAACATGCCATTTACGTCGTGGATCCACTGGGCAATCTGATGATGCGCTACGATGTGCGCGACAACCCTTCGGGCCTGCGTGATGATCTCAAGAAGCTGCTAGAGCTCTCGCATATCGGTTGAACGATGTCCCGTGCCGCACTCATCCGCCCCGTTGCACTCGGCGCTTGCCTGCTGTGTTTCTTCGTCGTGGTGATGGGCGCCTATGTGCGCCTCTCGGCCGCGGGCCTGAGTTGTCCGGACTGGCCCGGTTGCTATGGGCACGTGAGCCCGGCCGGCCTGGCCGAGGCCGGCAAGGCCTGGAAGGAGATGATCCATCGTTACGCTGCAGCAACACTTACTGCCCTGATTCTAATACTTGTAACATTAGTGATACAAACACGTAAGGAACGGCTGACCTCTGTGCCCTACGCCGCCGGCCTCCTCGTGCTCGTCCTGATCCAGGGCCTGCTCGGAATGCTGACGGTGACGCGCCTGCTTGAGCCGCTCATCGTGACCGCACATCTGCTGCTCGGGATGAGCACTCTGGCGATGTTGTGGTGGCTCGTGCTCACGCTCGGGCGGCGCGAACTCAGCGCCTGGCGCGACAGCACGCCCTTCCTGGGATCGAGCCTCCCGCGCACGCGCCAGCTCGCGCTGGCCGCACTCGCCGCCCTCGCCCTGCAGATCGCGCTCGGCGGCTGGACGAGCAGTCACTATGCCGCCATGGGCTGCCCGGACCTGCCGAAATGCCAGGGACAGTGGTGGCCCGCGCTGCAGAGCGGCAGCGCGGCCATGATCCACTTCATGCATCGCCTCGGCGCCGTGCTGGCCACCGCGCTGCTGGTGCTGGCGGCGGCGCGCGTGCTGCTGTCCCGGAGCGATGATTTCGCGCGCCTGGCCGCCACGGCGGTGCTGGCCGCGCTCATCCTGCAGCTCAGCATCGCGGTGGCGATGGTGCTGAGCGGCTTTCCGCTGTGGCTCGCCACCGCACACAACGCGGGCGCGGCGCTGCTGCTGCTCGCGGTGGTCGCACTGAACCGCTCCCTGCGTCCCGTGTGGCGCTCGCCGTGAGCAGGCCGCTGAGCGTACCGCCCGAAGCCGTGCCGGCGCTCGGCACGGCCCACTGGCGCGACTACCTGGCGCTCACCAAGCCCCGCGTCGTGGCCCTGATCGTGCTTACCGCGATCGTCGGGACCCTGCTGGCCACTCCGGGCCTGCCGCCGCTTGATGCGCTGCTGTTCGGGAACCTGGGCATCGCGCTGGCGGCGGCCTCGGCCGCGGCCCTCAACCACGTGCTCGACCGGCGCATCGATGCGCGCATGTCGCGCACCCGCGGCCGCCCGCTTCCCACCGGCGCCCTGAATCATCGCCAGGCGCTGGTGTTCGCGGCGTTGCTCGGCGTCGCCTCGATGCTGGTGCTGAGCCTG
>DATFUG010000366.1:0-3120 GCA_035261025.1 Steroidobacteraceae bacterium
CCGCACATCATGCACGAAATCGTCGGCATTGTGTCCAAATGGCATCAGGGCGCGCAGGGCCCCGCTCTGGTCAATCAGATAAATGAACGAGGAGTGGCTCAGCGCATAGCCGCCCGGGACGGCCACTTTTTTCCCTACGGAAATGCCGTAATCCCGACGCACGGCAGCCAGCTGTTCGGGGGTGCCGGTCCCGCCCACAAAACTGGGATCGAAGGCGGCCAGGTATTGCCGCATGCGCTGCGGATTGTCCCGTTCCGGATCTACGGTGATGTACAGGACCTGCATGTCATCGGACATCGTAGTCATCTTCCGGTGCGCCATCGCCAGAATGCCGAGCGTGATGGGGCACACCTCCGTGCAATTGGTGTAGCCAAAGGACAGCAGGACCACTTTTCCGCGGTAGCGGCTGAGCCTCAACGTCGTGCCGTCCGATCCCGACAATGAGAAGTCAGGCGCCAGGCGAGGCGGGGTGAACACGCCGGCATTGAGACTCCCGTCGCCGGCTGTCGTGCCGAACGAAACCAGCGACAGCACCAGGGCGAGCGCCGGAACCCGACGGGCTCGGCGCATTACAGTGGAATTGCCGCAGGGTTCGCAGCCCTCGCAAAGCGCTCGTTCACGTAGGTGTCATAGGCGATGGGATGCTTGATGGTTCCGGCCTCGAGCGACAGTTGCATCAATTCCTCGAATTCTGTCCTGATCATGCGCAAGTCACCGTAGGTGACGCGGTCGGTCGGATGGTCCATTACGAACTGGATGATATTGGGGTCCTGGTTGAAGAACTTCCTGCCCGCGGCGATGGCCACCGCCTTGTTCCGATTTTCCTGGCGGGCGTCGAGCCAGAGGCCCGCTCCCAGCACATGGTCGACGAGATCCTGAACCAGGGCGGCGTTTTCGTCGATGAGTTCTTGCCGTACCGTCAGCACACAGCAGATGTAGTTGCGCCATTCATCGCGCGTCATCCGCAGGGTACGCGCGTAACCCGCGCGTTGCGCCGCGGCGCCGAAGGGTTCGCCCGTGCAATACGCGTCCACCGCATTGGCGTAGAGCGCGGCCGGCATATCGGGAGGCGCCATCTCAACCACCTGGATGTCGCCGGGCGTCATGCCTTCCTTCGCCAGCATTTTCCTCAGGAACAGAAAGTCGACGGCGAAGCGGCTTGGAATGGCGACGCGCTTGCCCCGCAGCTCGCTGAAATGCTGGTACGGGGAATCGGTGCGAACCATGATCACGGCGCCCGAGCGATGGCCCAGGGACACGATCTTGATGGGAATTTTCCTGTCGGCGAGATCCATCACCAGCGGCGCCAGCATGTACGCCGCCTGGATTCTCCCAGCCATCAAGGATTCCTTGATTTCGGGCCAACCACTGTACTTGCTGTATTCGTAGGCGAACTGCGGGGTACCGCCGGGGCCGGCCCGGTTCGCCGTCGCCCTGGCGATGCAGGCCACGGGCAGGGTGAGGTTGCAGGTCACCGGCAGGCCGCCGACGATCAAGGCCTTGTGCTGTTCTTTTGCCGCACAGGACAGGAGGCTCACGGGCAGGGACGCGGCAAGCACGCCTTGCAGCACGCGCCGGCGTTCCAGGAGGCGTTCGGACTCCGGTTCTCTTGGGTTCAAAGGCAGGGTTCTCAACGTGGGTTCAGACGCTGATCCGCCGCAGCGCTAGCGCGGCTGGACATCCTCTTTAAGTGTATAGGAAGTACCGCAAACCTGCAGTGGCGGCCGCAGCGGCGCAATCGCGCCGGTTGCAGCCATGCGGGCCGGACAGCGGTGCGCTATGCTGAGTTGCGCCCCTGGGCTGGCGGCTGTCGTGCCGCGGGATGCGCAAAAGAACAGGTACACAGGCGATGAACACGCGAACCCCGGGCGCAGACCGTGTAGCCAGAGACGTGCCGGCAGTGCGTGCGGTGCTCTTCGATCTTGATGGCACCCTGATCGACAGCGAGCAGCACACCGAGGAGGCCGTGGAGGCCGTCGTCGCACGACACGGCATTGCGGGTTTTGCGCTGCCTGCCACCGAGACGCACGGCCGCACCTGGGAATCCGTTGCGAAGGAGATCCGCGCGCGCACCAAGCTCACGGTTGATGTGGCGGAACTGGCCGCGGCCATGCTCGAACACTGGGTCGCCGGCACTGCCCACGTGATACCCATCCCCGGCGCACCCGAGGCCATCCGCGCCGCGGCGGCCAGCGGACTCAGGCTCGGCGTGGTTTCTTCCAGCCCGCGCTCCGTGATTGATTCCTTTCTCGACAAGCTGGGCGTCAGCGATCTCATCGAGGCGCGCGCCCGCATCGGCGCCGAGGCGGTGCGCGCCACCAAGCCCGATCCGCACGGCTTCCTGCTCGCCGCACGTGCGCTGGCGGTCGATCCTGCCGAATGCCTGGTGTTTGAAGACAGCCGTGCCGGACTGCTGGCGGCGCAGGCCGCCGGGATGCGCTGCATTTTCATCACCTGCCGTGCCACCGACGTGGCGGGGAACATCGGTCTCGCAACGGCGGCCTTCGAGGATTACCGCGCGCTGCCGCCGCAATTCTGGCAGCGGCTGGCCGCCGGCGATGGCGATCTGAGGAACCCGGCCACCGCATGAGTGCCGCGAACCCGGAACTCCTGCGTCGCTACCGCACGCAGATTTTCGCCGCGACCTGGCTGTCCTATGCCGGTTTCTACCTGTGCCGGAAGGTTTACGCAGTCCTGAAGCATCCGCTCAAGGAACAGTTTCATCTGGACGACGTCCACATTGCCTATCCGTGGACCATCTATCTGGTTGCCTACATGCTCGGTCAGTTCCTGGCGGCCTGGCTCGGCAAGCGCATGGAGAGCCGGCGCGTGCTGGCCTACGGCATGTGTGTGGCGGCGGCCTGCAACGTCGCGCTCGGACTGCTGGTGGATTCCCACGTCGCCAACGTCTTCACCTGGATGTGCGTGACGATGGCGATTCATGGGTTGTCGCAGGCGACGGGCTGGCCGCACAACGTGGCGCTGTTTGCCAACTGGACCCGCCGCTCTGAGCGCGGAACCCTGTTTGGGTTGTGGGGCACCTGCTACCAGCTCGGCGCGGTGGCGGGCAAAGGGCTGGCCGGATTCCTGCTGGGCTGGCTCGGCATGGCGTGGTCTTTC
>DATFUG010000367.1:0-6480 GCA_035261025.1 Steroidobacteraceae bacterium
CTGCGCGCCCTCGAGGCCATCGCGAAAATCGATCTCCGCGCCGCCGAGGTAATTGACGCTCATGGGATCGACCAGCAGCTTGACGCCCTGGTTCTCCACGCAGGTGTCGCCCTCCTGCACCTGCTCGTCGAACTCGAAGCCGTACTGGAGGCCCGAGCAGCCCCCGCCCTGCACGAACACCCGCAGCATCAGCTGCGGATTACCCTCGGCGCGAATCAGGTCCGCCACTTTGCGCGCCGCGGCATCGGTGAATACCAGCGGCGAGTCGTGCGAGTGAGTGTCTTCGATTGGTGCATCCATGGTGTCTGGCAGTGTAGGCGTCGGGGCCACAGCCGTCAAAAACCTGCATCACACCCTCAGGCGGCGCTCGGCGTGCTGGCCTCGGCCTCCGGAGTGGCCGGAATAAGTCGCCCCGTGATCTCCGCACCCAAAGCCATCTCGATCACGCCGTAGCTAACGTTGCCGCGCACCCGCGCCTTGGCGCCCAGCACCACCCGGTCCTTTGCCACGATGTCGCCGTTGACGGTCCCGTTCAGCACCACCTGCGGCACCTCGACGGAGCCATCGACCACGCCGTGTTCGCTCACGGAAAGCGAGGCGTTGCCGTCGGGGACGGCACGCACATTGCCGGTGACGCCGCCATCGATGTGCAATCCGCCGGTGAATTCGATGTCTCCCTGCACGCGCGCCGAGCGCCCGATCAGGGTGTCGATGTTGGCTGTCGAATTGTCGCGTCGTTTGAACATGATGGCCCTTTCAGGTGACGTCAGGATTCCAGACAAAGGTCTGCCGGTAGGGTGCCACGCTCTTGCGCGCAGGTCGAATTTCGATCGTGACGCGTTCCGCCTTGAAATCGGCCGGCAGGGTCACGGGCTGTTCGATACTGGTGAAGTAGCGGAAGCTGTAAGGGAGCTCCCGGGTCTTGCCGGCGGTGAGGGTGGCCAGATCGACGCTGGCGCTGACGCCGGCGCGCTCCCCGTCGATAGTCACGGCGAGTACTCCGGCGCTCGATTCCTCGGGGCGCGTCGGCCGGTTCAGCGCAAAGCGCAGCGCATAGTTGTGGGCCGCGGCGTTGACCGTGAGCACCTGGAATTGCGCTACGCGCACTGTCTGCGGTTTCGCGCCGGCCTGCGGATTGGCAATGCCGCGGTAGAACTCCAGATCCTGCTGCGCGCGGCCGAGCCCGGCCTGCAGCTCACCGATGGTGCGCGCCAGCTCGGCGCGCTCGCGCACCTGCGCCACCTGGGCCGCCTCGGCGCCGGCCAGCTGCACGCGCATCTCGCGCGTGCTGTTCTGCAGCCCGGCGATCTGATCCTGCAACCCGGCCCGCTCCTGCGCCGCCTGGATGCCATCGAATCCCGCCTGCTGCCGCCCCAGCTCGAAGCTGAGAAACAGCGACGCGCCGCCGAGCAGCACGGCTACGGTCAGATAGATGACGTGCCGCGCCGGAGCGTAGGTGCGCACCACCAGTTTGCCGGGGATCTCCACGTCTTGCGCTTCAGGCGCCTGCGCTGGCGGCGCGGGCGGGGACGGCACCGGCCTCCTGGTGCCACCAGTCCGGATACGGCGGCAGGCCGCCGGGAAATGCCGCCGCACCCAGCTCGTGCAGCGCACGCGTGTAGACCCTGCGCTTGAAGTAGATCACTTCGCGGATCGGCTGCCAGTAATCCACCCACCGCCAGCGGTCGAATTCCGGCTCGCCGGTCAGGTCGAAGCGAAACTGCGGCTCGGCATGCCGCAGGCGCAGCAGGTACCAGCGCTGCTTCTGCCCGACACACAGCGGCTTGGAATCGCGCCGCACGAAGCGTGCGGGCAGGCGATAACGCAGCCAGCGGCGTGTCTGGGCGACGATCCTGACATCCTCACTCGACAGGCCGATCTCCTCGTTGAGTTCGCGAAACAGCGTTTCCTCGGCGCTCTCGCCCCGCCGCACGCCGCCCTGGGGAAACTGCCAGCCCTTGCCACCGGTGCGGCGACCGATGAACAGCCGGCCATCGTCATGCATCAGCACGATGCCGACATTGGCCCGAAAGCCGTCTCGGTCGATCATGTCCGCCATAATGCGTCCGTTTTACCCTGTACCCGGGCACACTCTCAAGCGCCTGGGTCTTGTTATCAACCCACGGCGGTCCTTAGTCTTCAATTTATGACCAAGCCGACACAATACTGGGCGTTGATCCTGTTTGCGGGATTGGCTTGCGCCTGCCTGCTGGCCTCGCTCCTGACCGGTTCGGCTGACCTGCCCATGTCGCGTGCGCTGGCGGCCCTGGGTGGCGGCGGCGATGAGCTGGCCACCACGATCGTGCGCACGATCAGGTTGCCGCGCAGCATCTCCGCCTTCGCGGTCGGGAGCCTGCTGGGTCTGTCCGGCGTGCTGCTGCAGGCGCTGTTTCGCAACCCCCTGGCGGATCCTTACGTGCTCGGGGTCTCCGGCGGCGCGGCGATCGGCGCACTCGGAGGGATGCTCGCGGGCCTCGGGCTCGCCGCCCTGGAATGGACGGCGACGGGCGGTGCCCTGTGCATAGGAGCGCTGGTGCTGTGGCTCGGAAGCGGCGGGGATTCCGGCCGTTTGCTGCTCTCCGGCGTGGTGCTGGCCAGCGCCTGCGGCGCGGTGATCTCGGTTTTGCTCGCGGTCGCGGACAACGGGCAGTTGCGCGGCATGGTGTTCTGGCTGGCCGGTGACCTGGGCTGGGCCCTGCACCCCTGGATTGACCTGGCGGCGGCCGGGGTAGCTCTCGTGATCGCGCTGCTGGGCGGACGGGGGCTCAACGTGCTGGCCGCCGGTGAGCTGCGCAGCGCCGTGCTCGGCCTGCACGCGCCACTCGTGCGGCCACTGGTATTCCTGCTCGCCGCAGCGCTCACCTCGCTGGCGGTGCTCGCCGCGGGACCGGTGGGCTTCGTCGGCCTGGTTGCACCACACCTGGTGCGCCTGGCGCTGCGCACCGCTGATCACCGGCTGGTCGCACCCGCCGCTGCGCTGTGCGGTGGCTCGCTCCTGTGCCTGGCCGATATTGCCAGCCGCACGGTGGCCGCACCGCGGCAGCTTCCGGTCGGCGCGATCACGGCGCTGATCGGCGCGCCCGTGTTCCTGGTGCTATTGCGCCGGCGCAGCGGTCGCTGACCCCGCACGCGCCGCCCGGGCCGCCCGGGCGAGCGCAGGCATCGCTCACGCTCAGGCACGCTGCTGCGTCGCCTGGCGCCTGCCCTGCGTGTACTCGCAACCCTGACGCATCAGGGCGCTGAAGCCCGCCTGGTCATTGCGCTGCACGGCGCTGCGCAGGTGATCGACGGCCCGCGCCAGCGCATCCAGCGACTCAGTGCCGTAGTCGTTGAGCCGCTGGATTTCGAAATACAGTTCCGGACTTTCCCGCGCCACTTCGCTGGCGATGTCGAACTGCGCGTCGAAGGTCGTGCTCGACATCCGCAGCAGGCGCGGTGCGGCCTCGCCGCTGCGCGCCAGCGCGGTGAAAAAGGCAATATTCACCGCGTGCGAGAGGCCCAGGACGTAGGCGATCAGGCGGTCATGTTCCTCCAGACCCATGACCACCTGCTCAGCCATCGTCGGCGCGAACAGGGCGCGCGCGCGCTGCAGCGCATCGCGCGCGCCGAGGTCAATGAAGATTACATGCCGGCCGGACAGCAGTTCAGTGCTCGGCCCGAACATCGGATGCAGCGAGCTCACTCGCACGTCCGCCGCCCGCAGCGCCTCCAGTCCGCCGCGCAGCGGGGTCTTCAGCGAACCCACGTCGAACACGACCCCGGCGGGGCGGCGCACGGCCAGCTCGCGCAGGATCCCGTCGGTGGCACCCAGGGGCGTGGCCACGACGATGAACTCATGGTCCAGGGCGCTGCGGCGCCAGTCGCTGATGGCGCCAGGGCCTCCGACCGGATCGGCGATCTCGACATTGAAGCCCTGCGAGGAGAGGAACTGCACGAACCAGCCGCCAATCTTGCCGGCACCACCGATCACCAGTGCGCGCTGGCCGCTGCCGGCGCCCTGCGCCGCCACACTGGCCTGCTCCTGGGTGGTGAGGGAGGAGCGAATCAGCACCCGCATCACCGCCTCGGCGGCATCCGCCGGCACGCCCCGCTGCGCGGCACCGGCGCGTACGGCGAGGATCACATCGCGCTCGCGCGCGTAATCGCGTGTCGCATGACCCGTGGCGCGTTTGACGCGGGCGATCTCGCGGCTGGTCGCCTGGCGTTCGGCGATCAGTTCCAGCAGCCGCTGGTCAAGGGTATCGAGGTGCAGTCGCAGTTCTTCGAGGGTCATGCAGAACTTCCGGAGTGTGGCTTGCCCCTTTGTAAAGGCAAAGCACCTCCCCGGCAAGTGCGCGGATCGGGTGCATTACCCGATCCGCGCCGCCCGAAAACCGCTGCGAGGACGCTAGAATTGCAGCGGCAGGCTGATCAGCAGCGAAATATCGCTGTCGTTGTAGTAACCGTAGTCGTCGTAGTCATAGTCGTAATAGCGGTAGTGCGGCCGCCAATAGCGCCCCTCCTCGTACCAGCCGCGCGGCGCCGCCCAGTAGCGGTCGCGGTAGCCATCGCGCCACGAGCCGCGCCCGTGGTCACGGTCTGCGTCGCGCCAGGAGTGGTGCCTTGAATCGCCGCCGCGCCGGTCCTGTTGCCAGCCCCGGTGATCAGCACGCTCGTAGTGGCGGTTGCCGCTTCCGTGCGAGCGGCCTGTGTCCCAGCCCCCGGCCTGCACCTGGCCTGCGGCTCCCAGCGCCATAAGCGCGGCGGCCGCGGCTGCAATATGTCCTTTCATGGCGCCTCCTGATGATTCGAGCTGGGGCCAGCGTAACGCCGTCTCGCTGAATGTGGCCTGAACCGCCCTCGAGCGGCATGGCGTAACATGCGGGGCCATGAAATGGCACCACGAGCATCTGCCGGATCCGCTCCCTGCCGACCCGCTCGGGGTAGCGGCAGGCTGGCTCGAGGAGGCCACCGCCAGAGCCGTGCAACCCAATCCGAACTCCATGGTGCTGGCGACGGTGAACGAGGCGGGGCAGCCGTCTGCGCGCGTCGTCCTGTGCAAGCAGATTGCGCCGCAGCCGGGATACCTCAGTTTTTACACCAACTACCATTCGCGCAAGGGACGCGAGCTGGAGTCAAACCCGCGCGCGGCCATCGTCATGCATTGGGACGCGCTGCGCCGCCAGCTGCGGGTCGAGGGCCGGATCGTCAAGGTTGCGGCGATCGAGAGCGACGCCTATTTCGCCACGCGCAACTGGCGCAGCCGCCTGGGCGCCTGGGCCAGCCAGCAGAGTGAGCCCATTGGCTCGCGCGGTGAGCTGCTCAGGAACGTGGCCAAAGTAGCGCTGCGATTTGCCCTGCCTGCGCCGACCGGCGATGAAGACGCTCCGGATCCCGGCCAGCGCATCGCGCGGCCGCCGCACTGGGGCGGCTACCAGCTGTGGGCCGAAGCAGTCGAGTTGTGGGTCGAAGGCGGCGCGCGAATCCACGATCGGGCACGCTGGATACGCTCCCTGACGCCGCGCGACGGCGGGTTCGAGGCCGGCGCCTGGTCGGCCACGCGCCTGCAGCCCTAGGTCAGCATGTGGCGCCGCATCCGCATCGCGATCCTGCTGGTGGTGCTGGCGGTCGTCGCCGGCCAGGCCTGGCTCGATCGGCAACGCACCACGAGCTGGGAACACACCGTGTGGGTCGGCGCATTCCCCTTGAGCGCAGATGGCAGCGAAACCTCGAGCGCCTACATTGCCAGCTTAAGCGATGCCGACCTGCAACCCGTGGCTGAATTCATTACGCGCGAGGCCCGGCGCTACGGCATCAGCATCGACGAGCCCGTCAACCTCAGGCTCTACCCCGCGCCGGCCAGCAGGCCGCCGGAACTCGCGCCTCAGGCAAACCTGCTGGAGCGCGTGATCTGGAGCCTGCGCCTGCGGCATTACCGCTCGGCCGCACTCGAGCCGATCAGGCGTGCGCGGCCCGGGATCGCCCTGTTCCTGCTGTACTACGATCCGGCGCGCGCGAGCGTCCTGCCGCATTCCGTGGGCCTGCAGCGCGGCCTGACGGGTGTCGTGCATCTGTTCGCCGCACGCTCGCAGGCGGGGCAGAACGACATTGTGATCGCGCACGAACTGCTCCATACGTTTGGTGCGACCGACAAGTACGACCTGGCCAGCGACGCGCCCCGCTATCCGGAAGGTTTTGCGGAACCCGCGCGCGAGCCCCGTTTCCCGCAGCGCTATGCGGAAATCATGGCGGGCCGCGTGCCGCTCGGGCCGCGGCTCCAGGTCATGCCCGATGATCTATCCCAGACCCGCATCGGCCCGGCGACCGCGCGCGAGATCGGCTGGAGCAGGCCGTGATGGCCATGACGAATGGCAATTCCCCGACGCCGGCGGCGCTGCTGGGCGCCACCGCGCTCAGTGTGCGGGCCGGCGAACGGACCCTGGTCGAGGCGCTGTCACTGGAGCTCCGGCCCGGCGAGTTCCTCGCAGTGCTCGGCCGCAA
>DATFUG010000368.1:0-6061 GCA_035261025.1 Steroidobacteraceae bacterium
ACGGAGCCGCGCCGTGCGCATGAAGAACGCGGATTGCCGCGGCGACTTGCCGCGATGCCGCGCAATGCGGCGGCCGCCGTCCTGCAGATAGGCGCGATAGAGCTTGCGGATCCGATCGTCGGTGAGCCCGGTCCACTGGCGGGTGGTGTGAGTGCGGGCCTCGTAGCGGATGAAGTGCATGGCGATGTCGAGACGCAAGCGGTCGCGGCTGTAACGGTCGTCTGAAATGCGCACGGCCCCCTCCTGCCAGTGTTTCGGCTTGTTGCTAGAATTGGGTAAAATATCCCAAATTGAGCGCTGGCGTCCAAGTCCTTTACGCGCCGAATATGTCGCCGAAACGCGGAGTAACTCATGCCGGAACTGCAATACCTCGACACCAGGCTGAGCTGCAGCTGGGATGCCGCGCTGCTGGCGCCGATATCCGAGCTCAACACCGAGATACTCGAAGCCATGTTCGGCGCGACGGCCCGCGCGGGCATCGCCGGCGACGCCTCGGGCCTGCAGTGGCGCTGGCGGGAACTGGGCGAGCCGGCGCGGCTCCGTCTGGCCCATTGCCCCTACCTGTTGCTGGACGCAGGCTTCGCCGCGGCGGAGACCTGGGCGGGATTGGGGCGCGCCGGCGTGCATGAAGCGATGCCGGCACCCGCGGCGCCGGGAACCTCGGCGCCCCTGGCCGCCGCGCTCATCCGGCGCGTGCTGCACTTCGCCTGGCACCTGGCGCGCTGCAATTCGCCGGGCGCCCGCATCGCGCTGGGCATGAGCCTCGATTGCGTCACGGCGGTGGCGCGCTGCCGGCTCGCCGACCTGGAGGCGCTCGCGGAACGCCGGCCGGCCTGGATCCGGCCGCGCTGGGCCGAACTGCCCGGGTTGTGGCAGGCCTGGCTGGAAACGGCCGCCCTCGAATCGCCGCGCCCGCTCGAGCGCCTGCAACTGTGGGGCCTGCAGGCCCTCGCCGCGGAAGTGCTCGCGCGCCGCCCTCCAGTAAAGTACCCGGTGGAAACTTGCCCAGACTGGCCCTAATATCGGCCGCAGTCAGGTGAACATGCGATTCACCGCAATGCTCCCGGGAGATCACTATGGTTCGTGCAGGGTTCGGAGTGCTGGCGATCGCCGTCCTGGCGGGACCGGCCATGACAGGCGGAGCACAGGCGGGCGAAAAGGACACCAAGCCGCCGGAGATTCCGACCTGCGACAAGAAGATCGGCACCCTCGCCGTGACCGAACCGGAAAATCGCTGGTGGGAGCGCTATCAGCTCGAGTCGCCGGAAGCCCTGATCAAGGTGTTCGTGTCGCAATCCAAGTGCTTCACGCTGGTCGATAGGGGCAAGGGGCTGGCCGCCGCCGAGAAGGAGCGGGCGCTGGCCGGGGGCGGGGAGATCCGCGGGGGTTCGAACATCGGCAAGGGCCAGATGAAGGCGGCGGACTACGTGCTGGTGCCCGACATCGTCAACCAGAACGCGAACTCCGGCGGCAAGCACATCGGCGGCATCCTCGGCGGCCTGGTGCCGGGTCTCGGTGGCGTGCTGCTCGGCGGCATCAGCCTCAAGAGCAAGACGGCGGATGTGGTACTGACGCTGACCGACGTGCGGTCCACGGAGCAGATTTCCCTGCAGCAGGGTCACGCCAAAAAGACCGACCTGGGCTGGGGCGCCGGCGGAGGCGTCGGCTTCTTTGGCGGGTTTGCGGCAGGTGGCGCGAGCAGTTACGCCAATACCGAGATTGGCCAGATCGTCACGATGGCCTACCTCGATGCCTTCGCGAAGCTGGTCACCGATGTCAAGGCGATTGCGCCCGATGCCAAGGCGGACAACGTCTCGCAGTCCGTGACCATGGCCAAGCCCGGCAAACTCTATGAGCAACCCAACCTGAAATCCAAGGTGGTGCGCGATCTCGATCCGGGCATGACGATGTATCCGACGGGCGATAAGCAGGGCATCTGGTGGAAGGTGACTGACGAGCTGGGCAACGAGGGGTGGGTGCCGTCCAGCCTGTTCCAGTTGGCCAGATAAGCCGATCCGTACGCGTTTCGAGTGTCGATGCCCGCACTGTCCGTTCGTGGCCTGACCAAGACGTATCGCAACGGTGTGCAGGCGCTGCGCGGCGTCGACCTGGACGTTGAGCGAGGCGATTTCTTCGCACTGCTGGGGCCCAATGGCGCCGGCAAGACCACGCTGATCGGCATCATCACTTCGCTGGTCAACAAGAGTGCCGGCACCGCCAGCGTGTTTGGCTACGACCTCGATACGCAGCTCGAGCGCGCGAAGTCCTGCATCGGTGTCGTCCCACAGGAGCTGAACTTCAACCAGTTCGAGAGCCCCTACACGATCGTGGTCAACCAGGCGGGGTTCTATGGCATCCCGCGGGCCGAGGCGCGCGTACGGGCCGAGAAATACCTGCGCCAGCTGCAGCTGTGGGATAAGCGCAACGGCATTGCCCGCGGCCTGTCGGGCGGCATGAAGCGGCGGTTGATGATCGCGCGCGCGCTGATGCATGAACCGCGCCTGCTGGTGCTGGATGAGCCGTCGGCGGGCGTGGACATCGAGGTGCGCCGTTCGATGTGGGAGTTTCTGCAGGACATCAATGCGCGCGGCACCACCATCATCCTCACCACGCACTACCTCGAAGAGGCCGAGACCCTGTGCCGCAACATCGCAATCATTGACCAGGGACAGATCGTCGAGTCTGATCGCATGAGCAACCTGCTGCGCGGACTGCATACCGAGACCTTCGTGCTGAATCTGCGCACGCCGCTGGCGAGCGCACCGCGCATTGCGGGCTATGAGGTGACGCTGGTCGATGAGACCACCCTGGAAGCCAGCGTATCGAGCGAGCAGGGGCTGAATGACCTGTTCACGCAGCTCGCCGCGGCCGGCGTCGAGGTGCTGTCGATGCGCAACAAGGTCAACCGCCTCGAAGAGGTGTTCATGCAACTGGTCGAGAACCGGGGCCACAGTGGCTGATTTCAGCGCCACTCCGGGCGCCGGCGCGGTGACGGCAGACCCCGCAAATTCGCTGCACGCCGCGCGCTGGACGGGCTTCAGCACCATCGTGATTCGCGAGTACGGGCGCATCGTGCGCATCTGGGGCCAGACCCTGGTGCCTTCGGCGATGACGGCGATTCTGTACTTCGTGATTTTCGGCAGCCTGATCGGCCGGCGCGTCGGCCAGATGGGCGGCTTCGATTACATGCAGTACATCGCGCCCGGACTTATCATGATGTCGGTGATCACGAATTCCTACGGCAACGTCGTCGCCTCGTTCTTCGGCGCCAAGTTCGGCAAGCACATCGAGGAGCTGCTGGTCTCGCCGCTCCCCAACTGGATCATCGTCGCCGGCTACGCCGCCGGTGGCCTGCTGCGCGGGCTGATGGTGGGAGCGGTGGTCACCCTGGTGTCGCTGGTCTTTGCGCGCCTCCCGGTGCAGCACCTGGCGGTGCTGCTCGCGGCCGTGCTGCTCACTTCGCTGATCTTCTCCCTCGGCGGACTCATCAACGCCGTGTTCGCCAAGAATTTCGATCAGGTCAACTGGATCCCGACCTTCGTGCTCACGCCGCTCACCTACTTTGGCGGCGTGTTCTACTCGGTGGCGATGCTGCCGCCCTGGGCGCGCGCGCTCTCGCATGCCAATCCGATCCTGCACATGGTCAATGCCTTCCGCTTCGGCTTTCTCGGCGTCAGCGATGTGAGCGTTCCGGGCGCCTTTGCGATCATGGCGACGCTGGCGGCAGCGCTGTTTTTCCTGGCTCTCACGCTCATGAATCGCGGCGTCGGAATCCGCGACTGAATCCAATGGAGAGTTCCATGCAAGATGCCCTGGTCACCACCGCCCTGAGCCTGCCCGGTTACCGGATCGTCAAGAACCTCGGCGTCGTGCGCGGCCTGACGGTGCGCTCGCGCTCCATCGTCGGCAATATCGCCGGTGGCCTGCAGTCCCTGTTCGGCGGCAACATCACGATCTACACCAACCTGTGCGAGCAGACCCGCGCCGAGACCTACCGACTGATGTGCGAGCACGCCCAGATCAAGGGTGCGAATGCGATCATCTCGATGCGTTATGACGCCACCGAACTCATGGCCGGGCTCACCGAAGTGCTGTGCTACGGGACTGCGGTGCTCGCCGTACCGGACGGTAGCGCCGCGACATAACGGCGGCGCGGGCCCGGATGTCATACAACCGTCATCGCGCGGTCACGGCGCCGTAGTGTCGCGGGCGCACCATCCGGTGGATGAACCGTGCCCAGCATGTGCTTGCCCGCTTTGACCATGCCGAGTACCGGCTGTGCCGCGGGCTGAATAGCGCCACCGCCTGGCCTGGCGTGCTGCCGCTCATGCGCATCGCCAGCCGCCTGGGCGATGGACTGCTCTGGTACCTGATGCTCATCGCCCTGCCGCTGCTCTACGGGAGTGCCGCGATCCGCCCGGTGCTGATCATGGCCGCCACCGGGCTCGCGGGGCTCCTCATTTACCGGCGGCTCAAGGCGACCCTGGTGCGCGAGCGTCCCTTCTTCCGCCATCCGGGCATCACGCTGGCGATGCCGCCGCTCGATCGCTACAGCTTCCCCTCCGGCCACACGCTGCACGCGGTGTGCTACAGCTCCCAGGCGGTGGCGCATTTTCCACAACTCGCCTGGCTGCTGGTGCCGGCCGCGTCGCTGATCGCACTGTCGCGCGTGGTCCTCGGCCTGCATTACCCCACGGACGTCTGCGCCGGAGCGGCCATCGGCGCGCTGCTCGCCCTTTGCGGCCTGGCGCTGGGGTAAACTGGCGCGATGCGGGTCCTGTTTATTTCCGACGTCTATTTCCCCCGCGTCAACGGCGTCTCGACTTCGATCGCGACCTTTCGGGCCGACTTGGCCGCCGCCGGCGTCGATACGACACTCATCGTGCCGCAGTACGGCGCGGCCCCCATTGCGAGCGACACGGCCAGCATCGTGCGCGTGCCCTCGCGGCCGGTGCCGCGCGATCACGAAGACCGGCTCATGCGCTGGGGCGCATTGCAGCGCGCGCTCCATGCCCTCAAGGACCAGCGCTTCGACCTGGTACACGTGCACACGCCATTCCTGGCGCATTACGCCGGCGTGCGCTTTGCGCGCGCCGCCGGCATTCCGGTGGTCGAGACCTACCACACTTTCTTCGAGGAATACGTGCATCACTACGTGCCGCTGCTGCCGCGCGCACTGGGCCGGCGCCTGGCGCGTGCCATCACGCGCTCGCAGTGCGCCCAGGTGGACGCGCTGGTTTCACCCTCGGCCCCGATGCAGGAGATGCTCGCATCGATCGGCGTGCGCACACCGGTGACGGTAATTCCGACCGGCCTGCCGGCCGAGCGTTTCGTGCGTGGTGATGCCCTGCGCTTCCGGGCCGGCCAGGCGATCCCCGCCGGCCGGCCGCTGGTGCTGTACGTGGGGCGCGTGGCCCACGAAAAGAATATCGGCTTCCTGATCGATTGCTTCGTGGACGTGCGCCGCTCCCGCCCCGATGCCCTGCTGGTGATCGCCGGCGAAGGTCCGGCACAAGAGGCGCTTAAGTCGCAGGCCGAGCGCCTCGGTCTGGCGCGCGACGTGATGTTCGTCGGTTACCTGGATCGCGCCGGTGCGCTCGCCGACTGCTACGCGGCCGCCGCGGTGTTCGTGTTCGCCTCGCGGACCGAGACGCAGGGGCTGGTACTGCTCGAAGCGATGGCACAGGGTTGCCCCGTCGTATCGACCGCCCACCTGGGCACCGTATCGATCCTGCAGGACGGCTCCGGGGCATGGGTAGTGCCGGAAGAGCGCGCCGCGTTCGCGCGTGCCGTGATCGACACCCTGGGTGATCCGCAGCGCGCCGCCCGTTACGGGGCGCAGGCGCGGGAGTACGCGCAGCGCTGGAGTTCCAGGCTCATGGCGCAGCGGATGCGTGATTTCTATGCCGGGCAGTGTTTGCAGGCTAAAATCCCGTCGCCGGCAATCAGCCCGGTGGTCCTGCGGGAGCGGCATGAGAGCCAGAGCTGAGCTGATCCGCGCGCCGGCCCGCAACACCGCTTGACTCACGCGCCGCCAACGGCGGGACGGCCGGTGCCGGAC
>DATFUG010000369.1:0-4281 GCA_035261025.1 Steroidobacteraceae bacterium
GCCCGCGGCGGCCGCGGCACCGACAAATTCGTGACCGTCCGTGCGGGTTCCGGGGAGCGCGGCGAACAGATCGCCCGCGCTCAAGGGGCGCGAGTCGATCACCACCGCGGCGAAGGCGGCGTCCGCGCCCTCGAGCCGGCCACCGCAGCAATCGGCAAATACCGCCAGGGTGCGCTTCACGCCGCGCTCCGCACGCCGAGCGCCGCGCGCACCTGGGCCAGATCGCTGAAGGAGCGCCGCTCGGTGCCCACGAGCTGGTAGTCCTCGTGCCCCTTGCCCGCCACCAGCACGACATCGCCGGGCTGCGCCGCCGCCAGCGCCGCGGCGATCGCGGCGGCGCGATCGTGCTGCACGGTGGCACGAGCGGGTGTGGTGAGGCCGGCCAGGATGTCATCGACGATGCGCTGCGGATCCTCGCCGCGCGGATTGTCGTCCGTGATGTACAGCGCGTCGGCCAGCGACTCGACCACCCGGCCCATTTCGGCGCGCTTGCCGCGATCGCGCTCCCCGCCGCAGCCGAACACGCAGAGGAGCTGCCCGGCACAGTGCGCGCGCGCGGCGCGCAGCGCTTTGTCGAGCGCGTCGGGCGTATGTGCGTAGTCGACGATCGCCAGCGGCAAGCCGCTGCCGCCGGACACCTGCATGCGCCCCGGTGGCGCGCGGCATTCGGCCAGCACCCCGCAGGCCTCCTTCAGCGTGCTGCCGGTCGCGAGCAGTACGCCCAGTACGGTGAGCAGGTTATCGACGTTGAAATCGCCCAGCAGCTCGCTGCGCAGCATGTCATCGCCCCAGCTGGTGTGCAGTTCGATGCACAGGCCGCGCGGCTCGGTCGCACTGCGAAGCGCGCGCACGAAGCGGGCGCTGGGCAGGAGCTGGGCAGGATCGGAGCGCCGGCTCGTCAGGATCAGGCCTTCCCCTGGCGGCGAGCGTCCCGCCAGGATCGCACCCAGCGGGTCATCGATATTGATTACGCGTGCCGTCAGCGTGGGCCAGTCGAACAGCGCACTCTTGGCGGCACCATAGGATTGCATGTCGCCGTGATAGTCGAGGTGCTCGCGGCTCAGGTTGGTAAAGGCGGCGACCTGGAAGCGCACGCCGGCGCAGCGCTGCTGGTCGAGCGCGTGCGAGGACACTTCCATCGCCACCGCCTGCGCCCCGGCGTCACGCAGCTGCGCCAGCTGGCGCTGCAGCGTCACCGCGTCGGGCGTGGTGTGCGAGCCGGGGCGCACCTGGCCGGGAAGCCCGCTGCCCAGCGTCCCCAGGTATGCGCAGCTCCGGCCCAGCGCACTGACGGCGCTGGCCAGGAGCCACGCGCAGGTGGTCTTGCCATTGGTGCCGGTGATGCCGGTGATGACGAGCCGCGCGGAGGGCGCGCCGAAGAAGCGATCGGCGATGAACCCGGCCTGCGCGCTTAAGTCCGGCACCACGACGAGCAGGACCGTCGGCTCGAAATGCGGCGCCGTGACGCCCGGGGCTGGCTCCCACAGCACCGCGCGCGCCCCGGCCGCCACCGCGTCCGCTGCAAATTCCAGACCGTGGTGCGTGCGTCCGCGGCAGGCGAGGAAGGCGGCACCGGCGCGCACCTCGCGGCTGTCGAGCGTGAGGTCGGACACCTCGACGTCTTCGGGCACTTCAATGCCGCCGCCAAGCAGCGCCTTGAGGGGACGCCAGCCTTCACCGCGCATCACACTCATCGCAACGCCACCTGCGCGGGTGGCAGCGCTGTGGGGCCATCCTGGGATTCGCCCCCGGTCGCGCTCGCCAGATCGTCGGGTGGAACGCCCATCAGCCGCAGCGCGCCGCCGAGGATGGCGGAAAAAACCGGCGCGGCCACATCGCCACCGTGGTACTTGCCCGTGCTCGGCTCGTCGATGACGACGACGGCCGCGAGCCTTGGGTTGCTCACCGGCGCGACGCCGCCGAACACGGCAACGTAGCGATTCTGCGAGTACCCGCCCCCCTCCGCCTTCCACGCCGTGCCGGTCTTGCCGGCGACCCGGTAACCGGGAATGCGCGCCAGGTTGCCGGTGCCATCGGGCGTGATCACCGCTTCGAGCAGGTGCAGCAGCGCCCGGGACACAGCGCGATCAAGCACGCGCTCGCCCGGCACCGGCCCGTCGACGCGCACCAGCGAGACCGGCCGGCGCAGGCCCCAGGCACCCAGCGTCGCATAGCCCTGCGCCAGCTGCAGCGGCGTGACCGACAGGCCGTAGCCGTGCGACATCGTCGTGATCAGGACACTGCGCCAGTGCGAATAATTGGTGAGCTGACCGGCCGACTCGCCCGGGAATCCGCTGGCCGTGACCTGCCCGAATCCCAATCCGTTGAGCGTGGACCAGATCTGCCTGGGCTCGAGCGCGAGCGCCAGGCGCGCCATGCCGACATTGGAGGATTTCGCCAGCACCGTCGAGAGCGGGATAGCGCCGAGGTTGTGCTCATCGTGGATGATCGAGGTGCCGATCTGCACGTAGCCTGGGCTGGTGTCGATGATGCTGTCGGCCTGGAAGCGGCCCGAAGCCAGGCCTGCCGCCACGAAGAAGGGCTTGATGCTCGAGCCGGGCTCGAACAGGTCGGTGGCCGCGCGATTGCGGTACGCGGCGGCATTGAGCTGGCTGCGATCATTCGGGTTGTAGGCCGGCTGGTTCACCATGGCCAGCACTTCGCCGGTCCGGATGTCGATGATCACGGCCGAGCCGGAGCGGGCGCGGTTGTCGCGAATGGCGGCCTTGAGCTCGCGGTAGGCGAGGTACTGCAACCGCAGGTCGATGCTCAACGGCAGCTCGCGGCCGGGCCGGACGGCCCGGATGCTCTCGACGTCCTCGACCTTGTTGCCGTCACTGTCCTGGATGACGCGCTTGGCCCCGTCCTCACCGCCCAGCCAGTGATCGAAGGCCAGTTCCGCGCCTTCCTGGCCGGTGTCGTCCACGTCGGTGAATCCCAGCAAGTGCCCGGTCACCTCGCCCGCAGGGTAATAACGGCGGTACTCCCGACTCAGATTCACGCCGCTGATGTTCAGTTCCCGCACCTTGCGGGCCTCGGCGGGCTGGAGCCCGCGCCACAGGTAGAGGAACGCGTGGTCCAGCGCGGTGCTGACGCGGCGCACCAGCTCCAAGGGATCCGCGTGCATGGTGCGCGCCAGGAGCTGCAGCTGCTCGGTATTGGCGGCCAGCTCCTGCGGATTGGCCCACACGGAATCGACCGGAGTGCTCACCGCCAAGGGCTCACCGTACCGGTCCGTGATCGTGCCCCGGTGCGCGCTGATGGCCGCGACGCGCGTGAAGCGCGCGGCACCCTCGCCGGCGAGGAAACGGTGCTGCACGAGTTGCAGCTGCACGGCGCGGCCGGCGAGCGCCACGCCCGCCGCCAGCAGCAGGCCGAAGACCACAACCAGACGGACAGGAAAGGAAATCGGCCGGGCGGGGCTGCTCCGGCTCATGGCGTGGGCATCTTGATGTCGTTCGAGGCGGGGATGCGCATGTGCAGGCGCGTGCTGGCGACGTTCTCCACGTAGCCATACGTCGACCAGAAACTCTGCTCGATCTGCAGCCGGCCCCATTCGGCTTCGAGCTCATCCCGCCCGCTGTTGAGCCGCTCGAGTTCCACGAACAGTTCGCGCGAGCGATGCTTGCAGTAGATGGCGCCAGTGGCGGACAGGAGCACCGCCAGCCACAGTGCCGGCAGGCCGAACCAGAGGAGCGCGCGCGGCAGCGTCTTCATGCGCTCACCGCCCGGACGCGTTCGGCGACGCGCAGCAGCGCGCCGCGCGCGCGCGGATTGGCCGCCACTTCCGCCGCCGAAGCGCGGAGCTTGCGGCCGATCAGCCTGAACGGCGGCACCCATTGCGGCGGCAGCGAAGGCAGGCGCGCCAGCGCCGGCTCGAGGCTCGAAGCGCTGCGCAGGAAATCGCGCACCACGCCGTCCTCGAGCGAATGAAAACTGATCACCGCGAGACGGCCGCCGCCGGCGAGCACTTCGACAGACTGCGCCAGCGCGCGGCGCAACTGTCCCAGTTCATCATTGACCCACATGCGCAGCGCCTGGAATGTGCGGGTGGCGGCGTGCTTGCCCGGCTCGCGCACCGGCACCGCACGCTCGATGAGCTGCGCCAGCTGCAGCGTGCGAGTCAGCGGCGCCGCCTCGCGCGCGCTGCAGATGGCCTTGGCGATGCGCCCCGCGTAGCGTTCCTCGCCGAGGGTGGCGATCACGTGGCGCATTTCCTCGAACGGGGCGCCAGCCAGCCACTCGCTGACGGGTGCGCCGCGTCCTGCGTCCATGCGCATG
>DATFUG010000370.1:0-3688 GCA_035261025.1 Steroidobacteraceae bacterium
GAGCTCCCAGGCGATCAGCAGCGTGATGCAGACCACGGCGATCACCGCCGCGGCCACGATCAGCGGTGAGCCGAACCAGTCCTTGTCATTGCCGTTGTCGAGCATGAACTGCAGCGCACCGACGCCGGCGAACAGCAGCAGTAGCCCCGTGATGTCCACCGGCACCTTTTGCCGCGCCGTCTCCCGCCGCCGCAGCAGCCCCCAGACGGTGGCGCTCGCGATCAGGCCCACCGGCACATTGATGTAGAACAGCCAGGGCCAGGACAGATTGTCGGTGATCCAGCCGCCGAGTATCGGACCGAAGATCGGAGCGACGACGATGACCATGCCCCAGATACCCATGGCCATGCCGCGCTTTTCCGGGCGGTGGTTGCGCAGCAGGAGCGATTGCGCCATCGGCGCCATCGGACCCGACACGGCTCCCTGCATCAGGCGAAAGAACACCAGCATCGGCATGCTGGTGGCCAGCCCGCACAAGGCCGAGAACAGCACGAACAGCAACGTCGAGACTGCAAAGGTGCGCACCTCCCCGAAGCGCCTTCCCAGCCAGCCGGTGAGCGGCTGCATGATGGCCGCGGCCATCGAATAGGAGGTGATGGTCCAGGTGCCTTCATTGGGACTTACGCCGAGCGTCCCTGCGATGGAGGGTACCGATACGTTCACGATCGTGATGTCGAGTACTTCCATGAAGGTCGCCAGGCTGATGGCGATCGTCACGAGCAGCAACTCGGCGCCGCGCAACAGCGGCAGTTCGATGGGGCGCGGCGCTGCCGCCTCGCTCATGGGCGGCGCAGGGGCTCGCCGCGGATCACCGCGTCGGCCGACTGCTCGGCGGCCTGAAGATCGGCGGCGTAGATCGCGGTGCTCGCGATTGCGCGCGTGTCCGGCGCTGCGGCCAGCGAGGCACCGCTCCGGTCCTTCGTGTCCACGTTCACGGTGGTGGACAGGCCGATTCGCAGCGGATGCCTGGCCAGCTCGTCCGCCGCGAGCGCGATACGCACGGGCACGCGCTGCACGACCTTGATCCAGTTGCCTGAGGCGTTCTGCGCGGGCAGGAGCGAGAATGCGGCGCCCGTGCCGACCCCGACGCCGGCGATCCGGCCGTGATACTCCACCGCGCCGCCGTAGAGATCCGAGTCGATGCGCACCGGTTGACCGATGCGCAGGGCGCGCAGCTGGCCTTCCTTGAAGTTGGCTTCCACCCAGAGTTTGTCGAGCGGCACGATCGTGAACAGGGACTGGCCCGAACTGACCTGCTGCCCGGCCTGGACATTGCGGCGCGCGAGGTAGCCGGCCACGGGCGCGCGCACGGTGGCGCGGCTCGCCGCGATCCAGGCCTGCAGGAATGAGGCGCGCGCCTCCTGCACCGCCGGATTGCGCTCGGCCGTCACGCCCTCGACTGGGGCGTGCGCCGCGCGGGACTGGCCTTGCGCCGCCTGCAGCGCGGCTCGCGCCAGCGCCACCTTGGATTCGAGCTCCCGCAGTTCCTCGGGAGCGACGGCGTGCTGCTCGAGCAGCGGCTGGCGCCGTGCCAGTTCCGCTTCGGCCCACTGCAGATCAAGCTGCCGGCTCGCAATGTTCGCATCGCTCTGTTCGGCCGCTGCGCGCTGCTGGCGGACCTGGCGCACCGACAGGGCCAGCGTGCTGGCGGCGTGCTCCAGGGCAACCTGGCTATCGGTCGGGTCGAGGCGCACCAGCACCTGGCCGGCATCGACGCGCTGCGTTTCCTCGGCCAGTACGTCGATGACCGTGCCGCCCGCCTGTGCCGCGACGGCGACCTGGTCGCCCACCACGTAGGCATCGTTGGTGGTCTCGCGTCGCGACAGCACCAGCAGCCAGTACATCACCCAGGCCAGTGCCACGACGGCAAACACCGAGCCGATGACAGCGAGGAATTTCCGGCGACGCGGATTGCTGATCGTCTGGACAGGTACGGGATCGTTCATGAGTGGGGTTCCATCCGGTAGCCGCCCCCGAGGGCGCGTATCAATTCCAGTTCGGCATTCAGCCGGGACAGCTGCGCCTGTGCCGCCGCATCGCGCTGCGAGAGCAGCTGCAGCGCGGCACTGAGCACCGGACGCTCGTCGCTGAGACCCGCGGTGGCGCGCGCCGCAGCACTGGCGTGCAGCGCTTCGGCGGCGAGCACCGCCTGCGCGCGCAGCGCCGCCTCCTGCTCGAGCGTGGCACGGGCGGCGAGCTGCGCATTGACTTCGCGCGCCGCGCCGATGACGCTCGCGCGGTACCCGGCGACGGCGCCATCCAGCTCGGCATTGCTGCGGGCGTAGGCGGCGCGCAGCGCACCGCCGTCAAAGAGCGGCAGGTGCACGGCGGCGCCCACGGAGTGGGCCGCGCTGCCGGCTTCGAGCAGCGTGCCCAGCTCCAGGCTGCTGATGCCCAACAGGGCCTTGAAGCTCACGTCGGGATAGAAATCACTGCGCGCGGATTCGCGATGATGCAAGGCCGACTCCACCTGCCAGCGTGCCGCGGCGATGTCCGGGCGCCGGGCGAGCAGATCGAGCGTGGCGTTTTCCGGCAAGCCGGTCTGCAGCTCCGGCCAGGGCTGCACCGTGAGGGCCGGCAGTTCGGCCGGCGCATCACCCAGCAGGGCCGCGAGCGTGATCAGGCGCAACTGCGCGGAAATCTCCAATTCGCGCTGGGCATCGCGCGCGGCGAGGGTATCGAGCTCGGCCCGCCGCGATTCCTCGTCCCTGACGATGCCGGCGTTGACCTGCGCGCGGGCGATCGACTCCTGCTCGGTGGCGGCGGCCACGCGCTGCACGGCCAGATCCAGGCGCCGCTGGTCGCTTTGCCAGCCGTAATAGGTCTGGACGATGTCCCCGGCGAGCGCCAGTGCGGCCGCGTCGCGCTCGGCGGCCGCAGCGTGCTGCGCATCGAGCATCGCCAGGCTCGCGCTGCGATGACGGGGTGACTTGCCGAGCGTATAGCTGCCCTGCAGGCCCAGATCAAACTGGTTGTACCAGTGGAAGCCGAGGAACGCGGGCGGGAGCAGGCCGTTGTCGCTGATGCGCTGGCGGCTGGCATCGGCGCCGGCGCCGAGCTGCGCGCGGTATCCGGCGATGGTGCTGTCGACCGCGGCACGCGCCGCATCGACCCTTGCCTGCGCGCTGCCGAGACCGGGTGAATTCGCCAGCGCCCGTGCGACCAGATGATCGAGGGTGGCATCGCCGAACTTCTGCCACCACTCCGGACGCGGCCAGGCGCCCTCGCCACCCGATTGCAGGAGCGGCGCCGTGGCCGGAAGCTGCGGGGCCGTGGCCCGCGGGGGGAGGCCCGCGCAGGCCGTGAGGCCCAGCGCTGCGGCCAGGCTGAGCAGCTTCACGGCCGGCCGCTTCACGCCGCGGGCTCTCCCGCGACCGCGGTTGCGGGCGCGGTGGACAGGCTATGGGCGTCATAGGCCGCCGCAATCTCGCCCAGACTCGCGAGCAGCTGGCTGCGCGCCGCATCCGAGAGCGAGGCGAATAATTTCCTGACCGGCGCGAAGGCGGCGGGCACGAACTCGCGGGCGAAGGCCACGCCGCGTGGCGTGATCCGCAGGATGGTGCGGCGGCGGTCCTCGGCGCTCGGATCGCGCGTGATCATGTCCAGGGCGACGAGCGTATCGGTGATCCGGCTCATGTTCGCCGGGCTCTGCCCCGATCCCGGACACAGCTCGCCTGGATGGGCAACG
>DATFUG010000371.1:0-2333 GCA_035261025.1 Steroidobacteraceae bacterium
CCTGGCCGCAGGGCAGGGCCTGCGGATGAAATCCGTCCTGCCCAAAGTGCTGCAGCCGCTCGCCGGCTACCCGCTGATCGCGCACGTCATCGATGCCGCCAAGGCGCTGAACCCGGAACTGATCCACGTGGTGCACGGCAAAGGCGGCGACCTGGTGCGCACGGCCGTGCGCGCCCCGAACCTGCGCTGGGCGCTGCAGGCCGAGCAGCGCGGCACGGGACACGCGGTGCTGCAGGCGATGCCCGGCGTCCCCGAGGGCGCGCTGGTGCTGGTGCTCTATGGCGACGTGCCGCTGATCCGCCCCGCGACGCTCCGTGAACTGCTGAAGCTCGCGGGACCTGCGAGCATGGGCCTGCTCACCGCGCAGCTCGACGATGCCACCGGCTACGGCCGCGTGGTGCGCGATGCCAGGGGCCGGGTGCTGCGCATCGTCGAGCAGCGCGACGCCAGCGAGCGCGAACTTGCGATCCGCGAGATCAACACCGGCGTGATGGCGGTCGATGGCCGGCGCCTGAAAGGCTGGCTGTCCCGGCTCAAGGCCCACAACTCGCAGCGCGAGTACTACCTCACCGACATCATCGCGATGGCGGTGAAGGACAAGATCAAGGTCATCCCGCTGCCCGCACCCACGGTCGCGGAAGTCCTCGGTGTCAACGACAAAGTGCAGCTCGCGGCGGTCGAAGCCGAGTATCGCCGCCAGCGCGTGCACGAGCTCATGCTCGCCGGCGTCACGGTGATCGATCCCGCGCGCCTCGATGTGCGTGGGGCAGTCAGCTGCGGGCGCGACGTCGTGCTGGACGTCAACGTGGTGCTCGATGGCCCGGTGCAGCTGGGCGACGGGGTATACGTCGGCGCGAACTGCGCGCTCAGCCAGGTGCAGGTGGGCGCGGGCACCTACATCAAGCCCAACTGCGTGATCGAGCGCGCCGAGATCGGCGCGCGCTGCCGGATCGGGCCGTTCAGCCGCATTCGCCCCGAGACCACGCTCCAGTCCGACGTGCACATCGGCAATTTCGTCGAGGTCAAGAAATCCCAGATCGGCGCCGGCAGCAAGGCCAATCACTTAAGCTACCTGGGCGACAGCACCGTCGGGGCGGGCGTCAACATCGGCGCCGGCACGGTCACCTGCAACTACGACGGCATCAACAAGTGGCGCACCGAGATCGGCGAGGCGGCCTTCATCGGCTCGGGCACCATGCTGGTCGCGCCGGTCCGGATCGGAGCGGGCGCCACGATCGGCGCGGGCTCGACGATCACCGCCGATGCTCCGCCCAACACGCTCACCCTGGAGCGCTCGGTGCAGCGCAGCGTCGATTCCTGGCGGCGGCCCGAAAAGAAGTAGCCGGGGAAGGAACAGAGGATGTGCGGGATAGTCGGGGCGAGCTCCGGGCGCGACGTGGTGCCGACGCTGATCGAAGGGCTCAAGCGCCTCGAGTATCGCGGCTACGACTCAGCCGGCCTCGCCGTGCTGGATGCCGAAGGGCAGATGCGCCGGCTCCGCGCGGTGGGCAAGGTGCGGAACCTGGAAGACGCCCTCGTCGCGGCGCCCATTGCCGGCACGCTCGGCATCGCCCATACGCGCTGGGCCACGCACGGTGCGCCCACGGAACGCAACGCCCACCCGCACGTCTCCCGCGACGGCCTGGCAATCGTGCACAACGGCATCATCGAGAACCACGAAGCGCTCCGTGCCGAGCTCGCCCGCGCGGGCTACCAGTTCGAGTCCGAGACCGACACCGAGGTCATCGCCCACCGCGTGCACTTTCATCTCGCTCGCCTGGGCGACCTGCACCAGGCGGTGCGCGCCACGGTGGCGGAGCTCGAGGGCGCCTTTGCGCTCGTCGTGATCAGTCCGCAGGCCCCGACGCGCCTCATCATCGCGCGCGTGGGGTGCCCGGTGGTGATCGGCCTCGGCCGGGAGGAGAACTTCGTCGCTTCCGATGTCGCCGCGCTCCTGCCGGTGACACGCCGCTTCATGTTCCTGGACGAAGGCGATGTCGCCGACGTGACGCGCACCGCCGTGCGCATCGTCGACCGCGAGGGCAACCCGGTGGAGCGCGCAGCGCGCGACAGCGAGCTGTCGGCCGATGCCGCCGAGAAGGGACCGTACCAGCACTACATGCTCAAGGAGATCCACGAACAGCCCCACGCCGTGTCCAACACCCTGCAGGAGCGCGTCGCCAACGGCCGCCTGCTCGAGGCCGCCTTCGGCCCGATGGCGGCACAGCTGTTCGAACGCGTCCAGAGCGTGCACATCGTCGCCTGCGGCACGAGCTTCCACGCCGGCATCGTCGCCCGCTATTTCATTGAGCAGCTCTGCCGGCTCCCGTGCC
>DATFUG010000372.1:0-3173 GCA_035261025.1 Steroidobacteraceae bacterium
ACCTACGAAGGCGTAAGCCGGCAGATTTACAGTCTGCTCCCGTTGGCCGCTTGGGTACCCCTCCCCAAGAAAAAACGAGCCGCGTATTCTGATTTCGCGGCTGCCGGGTGTCAATGCAGTTTTCGGGCCAAGTGACCCTAAATTTCTGAGGGTACGGGAACTTAGGACGGCGGGCCGGGCCGTCTGGGCTCAGCGCCGGCGCCCGTTGAGGTAGGTATCGACGGCGGCCCTGACGGCGCGGGCGGCCTCCGGGCTGGCCGCGAAATCCAGATCGATCATGCCCAGGTCGTCCATCAGGGCCCGTACTTCCAGCGACTCCGCCTTGCCCTGGTACTGGACCTCGAAGTGCCAGGTCCGGGGCTGGTCCGCCTTCAGGCCGTCGATCTCCTGGCTGACCCGGTCCGCTTCCGCGCGGCCAAACCCGCTCCCGAACAGGTGCGCGACCTGGTGCAGGACCGCGGAGGAAAAGCGCACATCAAAGCTCGTCGTGACCCGTACGGGGTCTGCCGCCAGCGAAACGTTGCCGGAGATCGTGAGAAATAGGGCCATAATCAAGGCTGTTATGGGCATTATCTCAGGGATTCGCCGATTTTCGCGTCGCACCGTGGCTTTCATACACTCTATTATAGCAGCCGGGCCTCCCGCACCGGCATCAGGCGCCACTGGCCCGGTCGCAGGTCCTCCGGCAACCCGACCGGTCCATAGCGGAGCCGAGCCAGGCGGCTGACTTCCAGCCCGACCTCCTGCCAGAGCCGCCGGACCTCCCGGTTGCGGCCCTCGCGCAGCGTGACCCTGAACCAGCTGTGGCTCCCGCTCCGGCCCCTGGCCTCGATGGTATTGAAGCGCGCCGGACCGTCCTCCAGCACCACCCCGGTGCGCAGCCGCTCGACCAGGTCCGGTGGGGGATGGCCGTGGACGCGCACCAGGTACTCGCGCTCGACTTCAGCCGAAGGGTGCATGAGCCGATGCGCCAGCGCGCCGTCCGTGGTGAACAGCAGCAGGCCGGTGGTATTCACATCCAGCCGGCCGATCACCACCCAGCGCCCGGACGGCGGAGGCGGAAGATGCTCGAACACGGTCGGCCGTCCGGCCGGATCACGGCGCGTGGTCACCTCTCCCATGGGCTTGTGGTACATCAGCACGGCGCGCTCGCCGAGCGGCGCCGTATCGAGCGCCTGACCATCCAGACGGATGTCGGCGCCCGGCTCGGCGCGCTGGCCCAGCTGCGCGACGCGCCCGGCGAGTGTCACGCGCCCTGAGCGGATCCACTGCTCGATTTCACGGCGCGAACCGTGGCCCGCCGTCGCGAGCAGTTTCTGCAGTCTCTCCGGCACGCGGATGACGCCTCTAGCGCGTCGGCAGGCTGATCTTCCGGAACAGCTCGGCCTGTCCGTCCCCATCGCGCGCCTCGATGGCGCGATCGATCAGGCGGCGCGTGAGGTGCGGGCCGAACAGCTGCATAAACTCGTAGGCGAAATTGCGCAGCAGCGTGCCGCGGCGGAAACCGATCCAGGTGGTATGAATCGGGAACAGGTGTGAGGCCTCGATGACCACCAGGTCCGCGTCGTGCTGCGGCTCGATGGCGACGCTGGCGACGATGCCCACGCCCAGCCCCAGGCGTACATAGGTCTTGATCACGTCCGAATCCCGCGCCGTCAGGGCCACGCTGGGGGTCAGGTGTTCGCGAGCAAAGACCGTGTGCAGCGAGGAGGCGCCGGAGAAGCTGAACACGTAGGTCACCAACGGATATTTCGCCAGCTCCTGGAGCGTCAGTTTCTGCTCGTTCGCCAGCGGGTGATGACGCGGCACGATGACCTGGCGGTGCCAGCGGTACACGGGGAGCAGCACCAGGCCGGGGAACAGGCCGTCCGATCCGGTAGCGATGGCGAGCTGCACGCGATCGGTCGCCACCATTTCCGCGATTTGTTCGGAAGTACCCTGGTGCAGGTGCAGCTCGACCTCCGGGTAGCGCTCGCGAAAGGTCTGCACGACCGGCGGCAATACATAACGGGCCTGCGTGTGCGTGGTCGCAATCGCCAGCGTGCCACGGTTGTCCTGGTTCAGATCCGCGGCCACCGCCTTGAGGCTCTCGATCTCGGCCAGCGCGCGCGTGGCGTACTCCAGCACGCGCGTGCCCTGCGGCGTGACGCGTGCAAAGGCGCGTCCCTCGCGCACGAACAGGTCGAAACCCAGCTCGCGCTCGAGGGCCTTGAGGGCGCGGCTGATAGCCGGTTGGGAAGTGCCCAGCGCGGAGGCCGCCTGCGTAACCGACAGTCCGTGCCGGGCGATGGCCACCGCATACTGCAGCTGATGGAAATTCATGGAGAACCCGTTGGCCAGCTCAGGGCGATTATAACAACGCGTTATCAGAGAATGGCTTTTTCTTTATCGATCGGCCCGTACCTCCGCATTAGAGTGGGGGATGATTTACGACAACATCCTCGGCACCATCGGCCGCACCCCGATCGTGCGCATCCATCGCCTCGCGCCCCAGGGCGTGACGATGTACGTGAAGTGCGAATTCTTCAACCCGCTGGGTTCGGTGAAAGACCGTCTGGCGATCGCCATCATCGAAGACGCCGAGCGCCGGGGCGAGCTCAAGCCGGGACAGACGGTGGTGGAAGCCACCTCCGGCAATACCGGGATCTCGCTGGCCATGGTCTGCGCCGCGAAGGGCTACCCCTTCGTCGCCGTGATGGTCGAGACCTTCTCGGTGGAGCGACGCAAGATCATGCGCATGCTGGGCGCGAAGGTCATCCTGACGCCGGCGGCGGAGCGCGGCACCGGCATGGTGCGCAAGGCCGCCGAACTGGCGCAGAAGAACGGCTGGTTCCTGGCGCGGCAGTTTGAGAATCCCGCCAATCCCGCCTATCACCGCAGCACCACCGGCCCTGAAATCGTGGCCGACTTCGTCGGCAGCCGGCTCGATTACTTTGTCACCGGCTGGGGCACCGGCGGCACGCTGACCGGCGCCGGCGAGATCATCCGCCTGGCGAGGCCGGACACGCGCATCATCGTCAGTGAACCTGAAGGCGCGGCACTGCTGTCCGGAAAGCCCTTTACCCCGCACAAGATCCAGGGCTGGACGCCGGATTTCATCCCCGCCGTGCTCAACCGCAATGTGGCCGATCGCATCGTAACGGTCACGGACGCCGAAGCCATCGACAACGCGC
>DATFUG010000373.1:0-3173 GCA_035261025.1 Steroidobacteraceae bacterium
CGCCCGGACCGGCGACCCGCACCGGGCGCAGAATCGACGTGCTGCCGGGCATGACGGCGCAGGTCGATATCCGGACCGGCCAGCGCACGCTGCTCGCCTACCTGGTCAAGCCGGTGACGAAGACGCTGACGGAGGCGTTCAAGGAGCACTGATTGTTAAACAAGGATGGCGCGGGCGGTACTTAAAGGCCCACGGTTCCTCATCCTTCGGCAGGGCAGCGCGTCATCGTGACCTCCTAGAATCGTCACGACTCCAATTCCTCCTTCCCTACAGGGACGCGCAAATGAACAAAGACTCGCCATCGGCAGAAACCTCCATTGCATCGCAGAAGCTGGACTCCGCCAGTGGCGCGAAGGCATCGCATGCGAAGCTGCGCAAACGGCCCGAGGACGAAGTCGCGGCCGATCCCCGGGTTGCAGCGGCGACAGGCGACCAGGCGCCGGCCGATCAGCAGGCGCAGACAGGCGAGCAGGTGCTCATTGCGCAGGCCGCGGGAGGCGCCGCTGCTGTAGGCCCGGAGAGCACGGGTGGCGGCGCGCCCGCCGCGGCTGCTCAAGGTTCGGCCGCCCCGGCTGAAGGCTCGGCAAGCGCCGGTGCCGGCGCCGCGGGGGCAGGCGGCGGCATCAGTGTTGGCGGGCTGGCCCTCGGCGCTGGCGCTCTCGGCCTGGCGGCGGCCGCCGTGGGCGCGAGCGGCGGCGGAGGCGGTGGAGGCGGATCTCCGACGACGCCATCCGCGCCAGCGCCGACCCCGGCGACCCCGCCGGCGCCGACCCCGGTGGTCGTGCACAGTTTCGGCGAGTACATGGCCGCCGTGAACCATGGCGGCGCGACGGCAGCGACCAACGCGACTGGCAGCCTGCGCCCCGATGGCACGGTGAATGTCGACATCTCCGGCGGTGTGTCGCGCAGCGTGCTGCCGAAGACGCTGGCCGACCTGCAGCCGATGACCTACAACGTCAGCAATGCGAGCGCAGCGACCATCAACGATGGCGGCATCGTCGTCGACCTGCAGGGCAATCCGGACGCACGCGTCACCGCGCACTCGGACGCCGCCGCGGGGGCGAGCAATCTGATGTGGATGCAGACGCTGGCGGTGAGGGACCAGGCCAGCCCGGGAGAGACCCACACCACTGCCACTGCCGCGGCCACCGCCACCGGTTCGGGCAGCGACGGGGAAATCGGCGTCCAGCATCTTTCGATGGCACTGGCCGGAAGCGGCGCACTCAACGGGCGCACGGACCTCGCCGCCACGGCAACGGACGGCGGAAGCGCGCACACGCTCGTGGGCGACGTGACCCTGGGCGTCGCCAGCAGCGGCACGGGGACTAGCGCTGCTCCCGTCTCCACGCAGATCCACATGGGCTTCGGCGAAGGCGATGTGGCCGGCATCCTCGCTTCTGCAACCGGTGCCGGATCGAGCGCGAACGTCGGCGTCACGGGCAACATGTCGCTGAGCGCGCACGGGGACGACGTCTACGCCTTCAACAGCGGCATCTTCTCCCAAGGCATGAACGGAGGTTCGGCGCATACCGACATCGGCGGAAACCTGTCATTCGCCTCGGATGGGCGTGAAGCGCATTCCTATATCCTGGTCGACGCGTCAACGGATGGCGCGGCCGGATCCGCGGCCGACGTTCACATTCACGGCAACGTCGACCTGCAGTCCACGGGCACCGAGTGGGCCCTCACGCGGGCCGCCGTGCGCGCGGACGGCACCGGCACTGTCGAGATCGACGGTCATCTCAGCGCCCATTCCATGGGTCCGACGGTGGGCGCCTCGTTCATGCAGGTGAGTGCGCAGGGGGGGGACGTGGGCATCGGCGCCGTCGACATGAACATGGATAATGTCGGCGGCCGCGGCTGGATGGATCTCTACACCGACCATAGCGGCGGCCTCAGCATCGGCGCCGTCGACCTGTCGGCGACAGCCGGTTCCGAGATCAACCTGCACGTGCAGAACGCCAACGATGCCGTGAACGGGGTCGTCGACGGCACCTTCGTCGCGCACACGGACGGGACGGCGGCTGTTTCGATCGGCACGGCGAACCTGGCGGGTGGCGGTGACGTCCACATGTTCCTTAACTCGCAATCCTTCGGCACGATCAACCAGGGCGCGAGCCTGGCGCGACTCGATGTGCACTATCAGCTCGCAGACCAGGATGCCGCTGGTATCGGCGCCGCGCCGATGACCACCATCAACGGGTTCACCGGGAGCCACGACGACGTGAGCTACAACGGCGTGCTGGCGGACGCGACCAATTTCAGCAGCGCGGGCAGCTTTGACTCGCTCACGGCGCTGAACGCAGGTCTGGACGCGGCGCTCGACGGTACGCACAAGTATGTGTTCGCGGTGTACAACGGCACGGAAGATATCAACCGCAATGGCGTCGCCGACGACCACGGTTCGGGCGTCCTCGCCTGGGACGACAACGGCGCCGGCGTCACCTCCGTGCTGATGCTTCCGGGTGTCACGACGCTCACGCCGAACGACCTGTCGTAGCGTCCGTTAGATCGGAACAGTCCCTGGTTGCGGAAAACAGGGGCTGTCCCTGTTGCGTGCGCCTGCGCCGCAAAAAAAAAGCCCGACCTCTTTCGAGATCGGGCTTTTCTTACTGCAGATGGTCTGGCGGTAACCTACTTTCGCGTACGCAATTGCACACTATCATCGGCGCAAACTTGTTTCACGGTCCTGTTCGGGATGGGAAGGTGTGGTGCCAAGCTGCTGTGGCCGCCAGGTAGAAGGTTGAAGAAGTGAAGTCT
Source organism: Steroidobacteraceae bacterium (assembly GCA_035261025.1). Classification (GTDB taxonomy): domain Bacteria; phylum Pseudomonadota; class Gammaproteobacteria; order Steroidobacterales; family Steroidobacteraceae; genus FEN-1191. Next base: position 2,761 of record DATFUG010000373.1, read on the forward strand.
CGTGGTTTGGAGTAAAGCCAAACTGTCTGGATAGTGATCGCGCCAAGCGCGCACCGGGCTCGAGATCGAGCTCACGGTTATAGGGTCAAGCCGCACGGGCAATTAGTACAGGTTAGCTCAAGGCCTTACGGCCCTTGCACACCCTGCCTATCAACGTCCTGGTCTAGGACGACCCTTTAGGGGGGTCAAGCCCCCGGGAAGTCTCATCTTGAGGCAAGTTTCCCGCTTAGATGCTTTCAGCGGTTATCTCTTCCGCACATAGCTACCCGGCGATGCCACTGGCGTGACAACCGGTACACCAGGGGTGCGTCCACTCCGGTCCTCTCGTACTAGGAGTAGCCCCTCTCAAACTTCCAACGCCCACGGTAGATAGGGACCAAACTGTCTCACGACGTTTTAAACCCAGCTCACGT
>DATFUG010000374.1:0-3299 GCA_035261025.1 Steroidobacteraceae bacterium
TCGGCGGCCCTGATCATCGGCATCGTCGCCGGCACCTATTCCTCGATCTACATCTCGAGCGCCATTGCGCTGGACTGTGGCCTGAAGGCCGAGCATCTGCTGCCCACCGCGGTGAAAAAGCCGGTCGACGACCTGCCCTGAGCGAGAGCACCGGGGCGTAGCCGGAGCGCGCATGCTGCAACTGCTGAACCAACCGGGCACCTGGGCGGCATTTGCCACCCTCACGCTGCTCGAGATCGTACTCGGCATCGACAACATCATTTTTCTGGCGATCCTGGTCGGGCGGCTCCCGCCGGCACGCCAGCCGCGCGCACGCGTGGTGGGTCTGGCGCTGGCCATGTTTACGCGTCTCGCCCTGCTGTTCTCGATCATCTGGCTGACGCGCCTGACGCAGCCCTGGTTCGAGCTGTTCGGGCAACAGATCTCCGGGCGCGATCTGATCCTGGGCGGAGGGGGCCTTTTCCTGCTGGTCAAGAGCGTGCTCGAGATCCACCACACGCTGGAGGGCGCGGCGGCGGAACGGGCCGCGCGCATGGTCGCCAGCTTCACCGCCATCGTGCTGCAGATCGCGGTGATCGACATTGTCTTCTCGCTCGATTCGGTATTCACAGCCGTGGGCCTGGCGCGCCCGGACCAGGTGCCGATCATGGCCGCGGCCATCATCGCTTCCATCGTCGTGATGATGTGGCTCTCGGGACCGATCTCCGCCTTCATCGAGGAGCATCCGACGATCAAGATCCTGGCGCTCGCCTTCCTGATCCTGGTGGGCGTGGCCCTCATCGGCGAAGGGCTGGACTTCCACATACCGAAGGGCTATCTCTACTTTGCGATGGCCTTCTCGGTGCTCGTCGAGATGATCAACATCCGCCTGCGCAAGCTCCTGGATGCGCGGCGGCAACGGAGTGGCCGATGAAGTGCCGCATTTGCCTTGCGATCCTGCTGCTCGCGCCGTTGGGGTCGATGGCCGCTACGCCGGCACCGGCCGGCGCCGCGGCGGGCGCGACGGGGCAAGCCGCCGCCGGAGTCGCGGCACTGGTCGCCGAGGCCGGGCGGATCGGCAACCAGGCCAGGCTCCCGCCGCACCTTGTCGAGGTCCTGGGGCTCGGCACGCACGTCGGCGGCCTCGCGGTCCGGCAGCTGGCCTTACGCCAGGGCAGCGTGGTCCGCACCTTCAACGTCAGTGCGGCAAACGCCCTGGATATCGTGATTTTCGATTACGACGAGGCCACCAGGGCAACGCTGGTATGCCTGCTGACGCCGGCCGCGAAGCTGCGGCGCGCAGTGACTTACGTCGCGGGCGATGCGCCCCACGTCCTGGCAATGCCGGAAGCGCGCCGGCGCTTCGGTCCGGAGCTCAATTACTGGCTGGCCATCCGCCTCAGCGCTTCGCCGGCCAGCCGGTAGAGGCTCCACCCGTTCAATTCGACGGCGCCGAGCCGCAGATAGAAATCGATGGCGGTGCGGTTCCAGTCCAGCGCCGACCAATCGAGCCGCGCGCAACCGCGATCCACGGCAATCCGCGCCAGCTCCTTGAGGAGGGTCTTGCCGACGCCGCGCCCGCGGTAGGGCGGATCCACGAACAGGTCCTCCAGGTAGATGCCGGGCTGGGCCAGGAACGTGGAGTAATTGTGAAAGTAGAGCGCGAAGCCCGCTGGCTGGCCATCGCAATCGGCCAGCACGACCTCGGCGTAGCGCTTGGCTCCGAACAGCGTCGCGGTGAGCGCCTGTTCCGTGGCACTGATGTCATGGGCCAGGTGCTCGTATTCGCCGAGCGCGCGGATGAAGCGCAGTATCTGCGGTACGTCGGCGGGCGTGGCAGGTCGAATGTTCGTAGTCATCCTCACATTGGAGTGCCAGCGCCCACTCAGCGCTGTTCGGCGAGTTCGCTGTGGCCGTACGAGTAAATAAAGTAAATCGCGAGCCCCGCCGCGGACCAGATGAAAAACGCTTCCCAGGTGATCGCCGGTAATCCTGCCATGAGGAATGCGCAGAAGCCCATGCCGAGGAGCGGCACCAGCGGAACCCACGGTGTGCGGAACGGGCGCTTGAGTTCCGGTCGAGTCCTGCGCAGCACGATGACGCTGGCGCAAACCAGGAAAAACGCAGAGAGCGTGCCCAGGTTGACCAACTGCGCCACCTTGCCGATCGGCGATAGGCCGGCTATCAGGGCAATGGCGACGCCGGATCCCAGAATGAGGCGCACCGGCGTCTGGGTTTTGGGATTGACCCTGGCCATTGGCGTGGGCAACAGTCCGTCCCGTGACATTGCCAGCACCACGCGGGTCAGGCCGAAATAGAGCACCAGCATGACGGTCGTGATGCCGGACAGCGCGCCGATCGAGATCAGGGCTTCCGCCCAGCCGATGCCGAGCTGCTTGAGCGCATCGGCGATCGGCGCCTTGATGTCTATCTGGTCGTAATGCACGACCCCGGTGAGGATGCCGGACACCACGATGTAAAGAACCGTGCAGATCACCAGCGAAGCGATGATGCCGATCGGGAGATTTCGCTGCGGGTTGACCGTTTCCTCTGCCGCGGTGGATACGGCGTCGAAGCCTATATAGGCGAAGAAGATGAGCGAGGCGCCGGTCAGGATACCGCCCAAGCCGAAATGCGACTGGCCGGCGGCGTCCGTGACCTGCGCCGGGATGAATGGATGCCAATTGGCCGGATTGACGTGCGGTGCGGCAACCCCGATGAAGACGAGGACCGCGGCAAGCTTTACGAACACCATCACCGTATTGAACCGGGCCGATTCGCTGACGCCAATCGATAGCAGCAACGACAACAGCAACACGATGACCATGGCCGGCACGTTGGCGATGCCGCCGTCGAGCGGGGCATTGGTCAACGCGTGAGGCAGGTGCACGCCGATCAGTTCCAGAATCTTGCCGAAATAGCCGGACCAACCGATGGCCACTGTGGAGGTGGCAACGGCGTATTCCAGGATGAGATCCCATCCGATGATCCACGCGATCAGCTCGCCGATTCCGGAGTAGGCATAGCCGTAGGCGCTGCCGGCGCCGCCAATCGCGCCAGCGAGCTCGGCATAGCACAACGCCGCAAACGCGCAGGCGATACCGGAAAGGATGAACGATAGGACGATGGCCGGGCCCGAGTGCTGCGCGGCGACCACGCCGGTAAGGACGAAGATGCCGGTGCCGATGATGCAGCCGATGCCGAGCATGGTCAGGTCAAACGCGCCAAGGCAGCGTTTCAGTCCCGTGTTGGCGTTGACGTCGATCGGTTTGGTGCGGAACAGACTCATGCGTTCTCCCTCTGAATTCGGGCTTTCAGTC